>DATGZZ010000179.1:0-2082 GCA_035296945.1 Reyranella sp. | reverse complement strand
TATGCCTTCGAACTGCGCCTCACCTGCGATGGCGGCTATGTCGTGAACCAGCGGCTGCGGCTCGAGACGGCCGGCGCGCGGGCGGCGGTGGCGAGCGAGCAGCAGTCGCAGATGACCGAGAGCCGCGACGGCAAGAAACTGCGCTTCGAGCACCGCACGACAACCGGCGGCCGCCAGACCAGCCTGGTCAAGGGCGAGGCGCTGATCGGCGACGACGGCAAGGGCGACGCGCGCTTCACCGATCCGGAAGGCCAGAGCGTGGCGCTGCCCGCCACGACGCTGTTCCCGGTCGCCATCGCGCGCGAGACCATCCGCCAGGCCAAGGCCGGCGAGTCCGGCTTCGACACCCAGTTCTTCTTCGGCGAGAAGGTGAAGCCGCCGCAGTCGGTCAACATCCTGATCGGCAAGGTGCCCAAGCGTCTGGCCGACGTGAAGATCCCCGAGGGCGGCGAGCAGCTCGCCGACGGCCGCTCCCGCATCTACTACCGCGCCGGCTTCTTCGACGCCCAGGCCGAGGGCAAGGGCCAAGGCGAGCCCGCCTACGAGATGAGCAGCGTCACCCTCGACAACGGTATCGAGGTTTACGGCACCCACGAGGAAAGCGACGGCGGGATCGAATACCGCATCACGCGCCTCGAGGCGCTGCCCAAGCCCGAGTGCAAGTGAGCGGGCCGCACCCGCGCTCCGAATGAGCATGACTCCCGAACAGGCGGTCGACCGCCTGGAGGAGCTTCACGCCGCGGCGAGCATCGCCCTGCGCGAGGCATTGGCCCGTTTCACCGAATCGGGCGCCGTGCCGACAGCCGAGGAGCGCAGCCGCTTTCGCTATCCCGAGCTCGCCGTCGACTGGCAGCCGGCCGGCGCCGTGCGCTTCACGCGCCGCGCCTGGGCCAAGTTCCAGGCGCCGGGGCGCTACATCACGACGGTGACGCAGCCGCGGTTCTTCCGTCAGTACCTGCTGGAGCAACTGCGCCCGCTCAGCGAGGAGTTCGGTGCCACCATCGAGGTCGGCGTCAGCGACCAGGAGATTCCCTATCCCTTCGTCACCGAGGCCGGCGACGAGTTCATCCACGGCGACCTCTCGGTGTCCGAGCTCGCGCGCCATTTTCCGACGCCGGTGCTGGCCAATGTCGGCGACGAGATCGCCGACGGCACCTGGGTGTCGCATGACCGTGCCGCGCGGCCGCTCGCCCTGTTCGATGCGCTCAGGGTCGACTACTCGTTGCAGCGCCTGATCCACTACACGGGAACCGACTGGCGCACCATTCAGCCCTGGATCCTGGCCACGAATTACCAGCGCTATGTCGACCATTTCCTGACCTGGGCGATGGACGAGCTGGCCAAGCCCGGCGGCCCCTACACCCAGCTCGTGCTGCCGGGCGGCGCCGTCGTCCGGCGCGGCGATGATACTTCGGTGGCCGAAGCCGCCGTGCTGGCCGCTCCGTGGCATCGCTTCCAGATGCCGGCCTACAACCTGATGCGTGGCGACGGCAGCGGCGGTGTGACCATCATCAATATCGGCGTCGGTCCATCCAATGCCAAGACGGCCACCGACCATCTCGCCGTGCTGCGCCCGCATTGCTGGCTGATGATCGGCCATTGCGGTGGCCTGCGGCAGTCGCAGACCATCGGCGACTATGTGCTGGCCCATGCCTACATGCGGCGCGATCGCATTCTCGACGAGCTTCTGCCGCCCGAGGTGCCGGTGCCGGCGCTGGCCGAGGTCCAGGTCGCTTTGCAGCAGGCGGCCGAGCGCGTGACCGGCGAGAAGGGCGAGGCGCTGAAGCGTCGGCTGCGCACCGGCACGGTGGTGAGCTACGACGATCGCAACTGGGAACTGCGCTGGACCCAGGAGCGACGGCGCATCAACCACGCCCGCGCCATCGCCGTCGACATGGAGAGTGCCACGCTGGCCACGCAAGGCTACCGGCTGCGCGTGCCTTACGGCGTGCTGCTCTGCATCTCCGACAAGCCGTTGCACGGCGAGATCAAGCTGCCGGGCGCGGCCACGCGCTTCTACCAGCGCGCCGTCGGCGAGCACCTGCATATCGGTCTGGAGACCATCGACCTCTTGCGCAGCGA
>DATGZZ010000178.1:0-3472 GCA_035296945.1 Reyranella sp. | reverse complement strand
GGCGGACCGGGCTCGACCGGCGACGATCCGTCGGAGACCGTGCACGCCAAGCCGTTCAGCGTCATGAGCTTCCATGCCGGCGGCACCGGCGCGCGGCCGGGCGCCGACGGGCTCTCGGCGACCGCCTTCCCGAGCGGCGTCAAGAACGTGCCGATCGAGGTCAACGAGGCGGTGTCGCCCATCGTCGTATGGCGCAAGGAGTACCGCCAGGATTCCGGCGGCGCCGGCGAATTCCGCGGCGGGCTGGGCCAGATCATGGAAGTCGGCACCCTCGACAAGGCGCCGTTTGCGCTCAGCGCCTACTACGACCGCATCGACCATCCGGCGCGCGGCCGCGAAGGCGGCCTCGCCGGCACCGCCGGCTCGTTGACGTTGTCGTCCGGCAAGGTGCTGCGCGGCAAGGGCCTGCAGACCGTGCCGTCGAAGGACCGCGTGATCATCGCCATGCCGGGCGGCGGCGGGCTCGGCAATCCGCGCAAGCGGCCGGCGGCGGTCGTCGCCGAGGACGTGCGCCAGGGCTTCATCTCGAGCGAGGCGGCGCGGCGCGACTATGGCGTCGCGGTGAACGACGACGGCACGGTCGACGAGGCCGAGACGGCTAAGCTGCGCGCGATCGCGGCTGAATAAGGGAGAGAAACGACATGCGCGTGAGTGCCGGCCTGCCGACCGGGATGGAAGGCCTGACCTACCCCATCCCGTTCTCCGACCCTGAGAACGTCATCAGGATCGCCCAGGCCGCCGAGAAGTTCGGCTACGATTCGGTGTGGGGCAACGATCACATGACCACCCAGAACTACGTGCGCGCCGAGTTCCCGGTGCCGCCGCGCTTCTGGGAGCCGCTGATCACCTATGCCTTCGTGCTGTCGGAGACCAAGACCATCAAGGTCGGCACCGGCGTGATCGTGCTGCCGATGCGCCACGACATCGTGGTGCTGGCCAAGCAGATCGCGACGCTGGACCATTTCGGGAAGGGCCGGGTCGAGATCGGCGTCGGCATCGGCGCCTATCGCGAGGAGTTCAAGGCGCTGCAGCCTGACGCCAAGATGGACCGCGGCGACATCGTCGACGAGGGCCTGCAGGCGCTGAACCTGCTGTTCAAGGAGCGCGTCGCAAGCTTCGAGGGCAAGTACTACAAGTTCCGCGACGTCGAGCTCTATCCCAAGCCGCTGCAGAAGCACATCCCGATCTATGTCGGCGGCAACAACCCCAACAACATCATGCGCACGGTGAAGTGGGCCGACGGCTGGCTGCCGGCCGGCATGCATGTCGACCGCCTGCGCGCCGGCGTGAAGACCCTGCACGAGGAAGCCGAGAAGGCCGGCCGCGATCCCAAGACCATCGAAGTCTGCCCGCAGTTCGTCGTGCATGTCGGCAAGACGCGCCAGGCCGCGATAGAAAGCTTCCGCAAGAGCCAGATGAACAAGCACCTGGTGTCGCTCGCCAAGTCGACCTTGAAGGGCCAGGGAGCGGCCACGCACGAGGACATCAATCTGATCGGCACGCCGGCCGAGATCGTCGACAAGGCCAACGCCTTCCGCGAGGCCGGCGTGACACATTTGCTCGGGCTCTACTTCGCGGCGAACTCCGTGCAGGAACTGATCGATCAGATGCAGATTTTCGGCGAAGAGGTGACACCGAAGGTCAAGGGATGACTGTCACCCCGAGCGAAGCGAGGGGCCTTTCGGGCAACGGGAAAGGTCCCTCGCTCCGCTCGGGATGACAGCGCCTTTTCAAGCCCGAGCGTGCGCTACTACAGCGCCACCTTCGCGAACCATTCCACCTGGTCCTCGAACTCGGCCATGCTGTCGGCCGGGATCATCAGGGCACAGGCGTGGTCGACGCCGATCTTCCTGAGGCCGTCGATCTTCTCGAGGATGAGGTCGGGCGAGCCGACCAGGTTGGCCACGACCTGCTTGGTGAGGTCGCGGCCAGTATAGGCAAGCGACTTGCGATGGGCGACCAGGCCCGACTCCATGTAGCGGCGCTCGGCCTCTTCGGCGGTCTTGGCGATGGTCATCGAGAATTGCGGCGCGATCTCGATCTCGGCGGGATCGCGGCCGAGCTCGGCGGCGCGCGCCTTTAGTGTCTTGATGCGGTCCTCGAGCTCGGGCCAAGGACGCCAGCCGGAGAGCCAGCCAGTGGCTAGCCGCGCTGCGCGCTCGACGGTCTCCATGTTGTGGCCGCCGACCCACAGCGCGAACGGGTCGGCCTTGGGCTTGGGGTACATCTCGACGTCGCGGACGGCGTAGTATTTGCCCTCGTGCGTCACCCGCCGCTCGGTGAACAGGCGGCGCATCAGCTCCAGTCCCTCGTCCATCATTTCGCCGCGCCGCGCCTTGGGCGCCAATCGCGGCGCCCAGGCTGCGAACTCCTCGCGATAGGCGCCGACGCCCAGCGCCAGCACCAGGCGGCCGTTGGAGAGCTGGTCGATGGTCGCGGCCTGCTTGGCCAGCCAGAAGGGATCGCGCATCGGCAGCACCGTCAGCGCCGTGCCGACCCGGATGCGCGTCGTCGCGGCGGCGCAGAACGACAACACTGTCAGGACTTCGTAGAAATTCGGCGCCTTGTCGGGGAACAGCTCGCGCACATAGTGCTGGCTGGTGATGTGGTCGTTGCCCCACACCGAATCGTAGCCGAGCGTCTCGCAGACCTGCGCCATGCGCACGAAATCGCCGGGCTCGACGAAGGGGATGGGATACATGACCCCTTCGAAGCCGGTCGGCAAGCTGATGCTGAACTTCATTCTATCTCCGCACGGCAGCAAGTGCCGCGGCAATCGACGGAGCATCATCCATGCCACCGATCACGACCTCGTCGAGGCCGATGGCGCGATACTCGTCGAGCTTTGCCCTTACCTGGTCGGGCGTGCCGCAGGCGGCGTGGCGGCGCACGACGTCGTCGCTCACGAGGCGGTCGACCTCGGCCCAGTTTTCCGCCGCATAGGCGGTGGCGAGGGCGGCCTGGTCGAGCCTGGCGCCGGACAGGCGGATGTTCTCGGCATGATGGGCGCCGCGCAGCACGAAGCCGATCGGGCGGCGGATCGGATCGATGCCTTCCTTCTCCGTGGCCCCGAGCTTGGTGTAGACGATGCCGATCTTGCGGAAGCCCGCGTTGGCGCTTGCCGCTTCGGCAAGGCAGGCCTTCACGAACGGCGGCGACGTCGCGGCCGAGATCAGCACGCCGTCGCTCTCTCGGCCGGCAAGCTTCAGCATACGCGCGCGCGAGGCGGCCAGCACGATCGGCACCTTGCGGCCGCCATTGGCCAGCCGCCGGCCGGAAACGCGGAACACCTGGCCCTGGAAATCGGCCATCTCGCCCGCCAGCAGGGCGCGGCAGATATTCACCGTCTCGCCGATGCTGACCAGCGGCCTGGTCGCCTCCAGTCCCGCCGCCTTGAGGTCGGCCGGCGCGCCAGCGCCCAGGCAGAGGATGACTCGGCCGGGATACATCTCCTCGAGCGTCGCCGCCGCCA
>DATGZZ010000177.1:0-5832 GCA_035296945.1 Reyranella sp. | reverse complement strand
GCTGCAATGGCATCCCGAGCATCGGGCGCTCGAGAATCCGGTGTCGATGAAGCTGTTTGACGACTTCGCTGCCGCCTGCCGCGCGCGCGCCTCGGCGCGATTCAGCCCGCCAATGCGCACCGCCGCGGAGTAACGCCATGTCGCAACCCGCTGCTCATCGGGCCACGCGCAACAATGCGCGCCGCGATTTCTACGAGCGCATCGGTGGCCTGTCGATGGCCCCGCTCTGGGAGTCGATGCACCAGCTCGTGCCGCCGCAGCCCGCGCCCAAGTACCAGGCGGCGCACTGGGACTACGACAAGGTGCGGCCGTACCTGATGGAATCGGGGTCGCTGATCACCGCCAAGGAGGCGGTGCGGCGGGTGCTGATCCTCGAGAACCCGTCGATGCCGGGCAGCGCCTGCATCACGCCGACGCTCTACGCCGGGCTGCAGCTCATCCTGCCGGGCGAGGTGGCGCCGAGCCATCGCCACACGCAATCGGCGCTGCGCTTCATCGTCGAGGGCGAGGGCGCCTACACCGCCGTCGACGGCGAGCGCACGATCATGCGCGAGGGCGACTTCGTCATCACGCCGACCTGGACCTGGCACGACCACGGCAACGAGTCGAAGAAGCCGATGGTGTGGCTCGACGGCCTCGACATCCCCCTGGTGGCAATGTTCAACGCGGGCTTCGCCGAGAACGGGGAGAGCGACGAGCAGGTCGTCACCGCGCCCGAGGGCACGTCGGACGCCAAGTATGCGAGCGGCCTGCTGCCGGTCGACTGGAAGCCCGAGCGGCAAACCTCGCCGATCTTCAACTATCCCTATGCGCGCACGCGCGAGGCGCTGGCGGGCCTGGCCAAGGCCGGCCCGCCCGATCCCTGCCACGGCTACAAGCTGCGCTACGTCAACCCGGCAAGCGGCGGCGCGCCGATCGCCACCATGGGCACCTTCATGCAGCTCCTGCCCAAGGGATTCAGGACCGCGCCCTATCGCAGCACCGACGGCACGGTGTTCTCGGTGGTCGAGGGCGCGGGCGAGAGCGTGATCGGCGACAAAGCCTTCCGCTGGAAGAAGCGCGACCACTTCGTCGTGCCGAGCTGGGCCAAGGTCGAGCACCGTGCCGAAGACGACGCGGTGCTGTTCTCCTTCTCCGACCGTCCGGTGCAGGAGAAGCTCGATCTGTGGCGCGAGGACCGCGGCGGGAAGTAGCTACTTCCAGACGGCGATATCGACCAACTTTCCGTTCATGCCTTTCAC
Organism: Reyranella sp.; assembly: GCA_035296945.1. Lineage (GTDB taxonomy): Bacteria > Pseudomonadota > Alphaproteobacteria > Reyranellales > Reyranellaceae > Reyranella. Next base: position 4,591 of record DATGZZ010000177.1, on the reverse strand, counting down.
GGCGCCGACCTGGGTGGCCTTGCCGGTCGCGAGATCGATCGTATAGAGCGTGCCGCCGGCGATCAGGTAAGCCGTGTTCTTGCCCTCGGCCTCGTTGTCGATGTCCATGACGGCATCAGCGAGGCTGGGTACACCCAGCGCGCCGCGCGTCTTCAGCACGCCGTCGTTGGGCGGGTTTTGCAGCACCAGCGCACCGGTGCCGCTATCGACATGGAACAGCTCGGTACTCTTGGCGCCCTTGGCCGAGTTCGTGTAGGCGCCGGCGGCGACCATGGGCTTCTTGCCATTGTTGGCGTCGGCCGCGTCGTAGTTCAACGGCTTGTCGACCGTCGTTGCTCCGGTGTCGACATTGATGCGAAGACTCGTGCCATCCGCGCCAATCACACGCAGGCGATCGGCAGCCGGGTTGAAATCGACGATCGGCCGCGGCCCCAGCGACGCTTTTTCCGACAACGTGCTGCCGGCAGTCGCCGTGCCGTTCATCGGGTCGATGACCACGAGCTGGCCGATTGCGGTCAGGCCATAGAGCTTGCCGTCTGCCGGACGCACGTCGATGCCCAGGACCTTGTCGGCACTGGAGATCGCCATCGGCGCCGAAGCGGCCATGGTCGCGGTGTCGATCTTGACCAGCTTGTTGTCGGCGGTGAGGCCGACCAGGGTCGCCGCCTTTGCGGTCGCCGCACTCGTGGCCAGCGCCAGCAGCGACACGCCGACGAGATATCCGAGTCTCTTTCTGGAAGCCATTCGATCTCTCCTCCTGAAGCGTCTTATCTTAGACGCGGGGAGATCGCGCTCCGGATGACTCGCCTCACGCGCTCGTGATGCTCTCGCTCGTCGCCAGCGACAGGCGCAGCGCCTCGATCGCCTGGTCGGCATCGAGCAGCGCCGGATCGGCGCGGCCGCGCATGCAGTCGACGAAACGCTGCAGCTCGACCTGATAGGGGTTGCGTTCGGCCACCGACACGGGGCGAGGGGGCATCGAAGCGGCGGCGACGGTGAAGCTGGTCTTCGGCGGAACCTCGTTGAAGGTGGCGAGATGCGCGAAGGCCGCGCGTTCGAACAATGCACGGAAGCCGACAGTGAAGGGCGAGCCGGGCGGCATCAGGCCGCTCGCGATGACGGTTGCGTGACGGCCTTGGCGATAGCTCAGCAGCGCGGAGATCTCGCCCGGACGGCCGTCCGGCAGGCGCGCGGCGCTGGACGACAGGGACTGCGGCTGCCCCATCAGCCAGAGGACGAAATCGAAGTCGAAGGTCATCAGCTCCGTCGACGGATCGCCGTAGTGCGCCTTGCGATCGGGCGCGTCGGCATGGAGATAGGAGCCCAGTCGCCAGGTGGTGACGCTGAGCAGCCGCCCATATTCGCCCGACCGCGCCACCGCCTCGACATGGCTGTAAGCGCTGACCGAACGCATCAACAGGCCGACCTGCAGCAGTCGGCCCGCCCGGCGGGCCGCGTCGCGCATGCGCTCTGCCTGGTCGAGGTCCAGCGCCAGCGGGCTTTCGCAGAACACATGCTTGCCCGCCTCGAGCGCGGGAACCACAACGTCGTGATGGTTGGCACTCGGCAGGCAGACATCGACGGCATCGATGTCGGCGCGTTGGATCAACTGGGCGGCGTCGGCGCAGGGCTCAGCCTTGCAGATGGCGGCGACAGCGGCGGCACGCGCCGGGTCGCGCGAGAACACGCCGACCACGGAAACCTCCGGCAGGGTGGCGTAGGCAGCCGCATGCACGGTCCCCATGCTGCCGCCGCCTAACAGGGCGATGCGAAGCTCAGCCAAGCCAGCCCGCCTGCTTGACCTGGTCGCGGAAGGTCTTGCTGACCGGCACGCGCAGCCCGTTGCGCAGCACCAGCAGGGGCCGTCGTGCGTCGCGCTCGGCCGAGGCGACGGCGCCCTCGGCGACCCACCACGAGCGGTGAACCTGCCGGCCGCGCGAGGGGTCCAGCTCGGCGAGAGCGTCCCGCAGGCGCAGCAGGATAAGGTCGCTGCCGAGCGCGGTGTGTATACGCAGGTAATGATCCTCCATCTCCAGGGCTAAAAGATCACGGCCGAGCGCCGGCGGCACGCGGCGGAAGAAGTCGGGTGCGGCGTCCTGGGGCACGTCGGCCGCCGGCAGCGCCGCGACGCGCGCCCGCTCGTTGTCGGCATCGGCGTGCAGGCGCCGCTCGATGAACAGGCCGACCAGCACCGAGATGACGACGGTCAGGAAGGCCGTCTGCGGATAGATCTCCAGGGCAACGCGGAACGGCGTGGGCCGCACCAGCCAGTTGCTCAGAACGATGATTTCGATGGTGCCCGGAATGGCCGCCAGCACGCCGGCCAGCGCCATGCGCGCGGCGATCGACCAGCGCTGCAACGCCTCGACCTGCGACAGCAGCAGCGCGAAGCCCAGCACCTGCAGCCAGATCAGAATGGCGGTTGTCCCGAAGAAGACCAGCCGCACCCAAAGGCTGACGTAGCCGTAGAGGCCGAACGGCCCGGTCACCGCCATGACGATGGCGAAGCCCAGGACCCAGGGAAACTGACGGGGGATCGAATGGATATAGGGCGTTTCGCGCATCGTGAACGATGATCCGGGCTGTTCGCGAAAAACGCCAGCCTTTCCACGCAACCGCGATGGTTATCGGCGATGGCGCCGGCGATGGTGGGCCATGCCCTCCGCTTACCAGATCGTCGTTAACACCCCGCTGTGGGTCTGGCCGCTCATGCTGTTCGTGCTGTGGCTGGGCTGGCGCGGCCTGCAGCCGCGAACCATGCCGCCGGCGCGGCTCGCTATCCTGCCCCTCGTCGGCCTCACGACGTCGCTGGCCGGCATCGCACAGTCGCTGCAACCCGGTTTCGCCCTCGCCGGCTGGGCGGCAGCTCTTCTGGCAGCGTTGCCGCTCGGCTGGACCATCGGAGCGCGTCGTCCGGTGCGCTTGCGACCCGAAGACGGCCGGCTGGAAGTGGCCGGCGGCTGGTTCGCCCTGGGCTTCGGCATCTCGATCTTCGCCGTGCGCTACACGCTCGGCGTCTTGTCCGGCGTGATGCCGTACCTTCGCGCCGAGCCGCTCTGGATCGTCCTGTCGGGCGGCGTCGGCGGCATCGTCACCGGCATCGGATTGGGCTGGCTCGCCAACCTGCTGATGCGCGCCTATCGCCCGGCCGTGGCGAGGAGCTAGTCATGCGTGCGACCGTCCTTCTGCTGCTGGTCTTCACGATGAGCCTCGGCGCGCTCGCCCAGCAGCGCTTCGACTTCAAGGTGCGCGAGGACATGTTCGCCGGCATGGACGGTGACACCGTGGCCTTCGACCGCGCCATGACGCTGATCGCCGACACGCTGGCGCGCGAGCCCGACCACGCCGAGGCGCTGGTATGGCGCGGCGACGCCCGCTTGTTCATCGCGGGCCAGGCCTTCCAACGCGGCGACTTTGCCGGCGGCCAGAAGCTCTTCACCGAGGGATTGGCCGACATGGAGCGCGCGGTGGCCCTGGCCCCCAACGACATAGCGGTGCGCGTACCGCGGGCGTCGGGCCTGTTGCCTTATGCCCGTGCGTTGCGCCGCTTCGATCGCGGCGAGGCCGACCGGCTGACGCGGATCGCCGTCGGTGATTTCGAGTTCGTGCTGCAGGCAAGCCAGCCTCGCTGGGACAAGCTCAGCGAACACGGTCGCGGCGAGGTTTTGGGCGCGCTGGCCGACGGCTGGCTGATGCTGGGCGAGACCGCCAAGGCCGATGTCTTCCTCGATCGCATGACCAGTGAGTTGCCCGGCACCGCCTATGCGAAGAACGCCAGCCAGCGCCGCGCCGATCCGTCAGCGCGCACGCCGCTCACCTGCCTCGGCTGTCACTGAGATGCGTCCGGTCGGCATCCTGGCAATCGTGCTGGCCGTCGCGATGGCTCTGCCGGCTGCCGCGCAGACGTCGACGGTGCAGGCCGGTGTTTACGCTGACTTCCGCCAGCTCCTGTCGGGCGAGGCGCCGACTTCGACGGTCGGCATCGCCATGACGCTTCGCTTTCCCGACCAGCGGGAGGATCGCCATCCGGCCGTCGTGATCGTGCACACAATCGGCGGTTATCAGGAGGCCAATGAAGGCTGGCACGCCGAGGCCTTTCGCAAGCAGGGCTTCGCTACCGTGACCTACCCGAGCATGGCCGTGCGCCGTCTGGTCGACGGCGGAGCCGCCGCGGCGGTCTGGCCGTCGGCTGCGGCGGAGGCCTACGAGGCCTTCCGGCTGCTGGCCAAGCATCCCAACATCGATTCCGATCGCATCGCCATCGTCGGCTTCTCGTTCGGCGGCGAGGTTGCCTACCTGGCGGCGTTCGAGCGATTGCGCGCCGCTTTCCTGCCGGGCAAGGCACGGTTCGCCGCACACGTCGCCTTCTATCCGGCAGGGGTCTACGGCGGCGTCGCCGAGAAAGGCGGTTTCACGGGCGCGCCGATCCTGATGCTGCTGGGAGAGAAGGACGACAATCTGCCCGTGTCGAAGGTGCAGGACTATCTTGCCTACGCACGAAAGGCCGGCATGCCGCAGCCGTTCGACGTCGAGATCTATCCCGGCGCCTGGCACGCCTGGACAGTCCCGAGCCTCGGCGCTCCGCAATTCT
>DATGZZ010000176.1:0-2766 GCA_035296945.1 Reyranella sp. | reverse complement strand
GCGTTATCTCAGCTCGCCACGCGACCCGACGCTGGTTGGGCAGGAAGAAATGATCTTTGCCCCGGATGTCGTAGCCTTGCGCGCTCCCAGCTAATCGAAGGCGACGCGTGGCAGCCACAACGCCAGGTCCTGCCAATGGATCAGCAGGACCGTCATGACCAGCATGGTCAAAAAGAACGGCACGGTGCCGCGGAAGACATCGCCGATCGAGCCTTCGTTGCGCACTGCCTGGATGACGTAGAGCGTCATGCCGACGGGTGGGCTGATCAGCGAGATCTCGCACATCAGCACCAGGAAGATGCCGAACCAGACTGGATCGATTCCGGCCGCCACGATCAGCGGATGCACCAGGGGCAAGGTGCCGACCATCATCGGCAGCGTCTCGAAGAAGGTGCCGAGGATGACGTAGAAGGCGAACAGGACGTAGATCAGCTCGAGCGGCGTGACGTTCATCGAGGCGACGAACTTGGTCAGCGCCGAGGTGACGCCGAGCAGGCCGAGCACGAAGTTGAGCGCAAAGGCGCCGGCCAGGATGAGCATGCTGAGCGCCGTCAGGTTGACGGTCGACAGGAAGGCGTCGTGCAGCATGCCGATCGTGAGCCTGCCGTAGAAGACGGCGATCGGCAGCGACACCACGACGGCAAGCGCTGCGGCCTCGGTCGAGGTCGCCCAGCCGCTGTAGATCGAGCCCATGACGACGACGAAGATGATCAGCGGCGGCAGGAGGTCGACCAGGCGTTTCAGCCGCACCAGCATCGGATCCGTGGTGACCTCACGCGGTGCGATCGAGGGCCGCCACAGGGCCAGGAGCACGATGACGCCCATGAACATCAGCGTGAGCGCGAGGCCGGGAAAGACGCCGCCGGCATAGAGCCGTGCCACGGAGGTGTTGGTGAGGACGCCATAGATGATCAGGGCGATGCCGGGCGGGATGAGATTGCCCAGCGACCCGCCGGCGGCAATCGAGCCCAGGACCATGCGCGGGTCGTAGTTCTTCTTCTTGAACGCCGGCAAGGCAACGGTGGAGATGGTGGCCGCGGTCGCCACCGACGATCCGGACACCGCCGAGAACAAGGCCGATGCCGCTATGTTGGTGTGTAAAAGCCCGCCGGGCAGCGGATTGAGCCAGTCCGCCAGCGAGCGGTACATGCGGTCGGTCGCGCCGCAGCGCACCAGGATCTCGCCGAGCAGGATGAACAGCGGCAGCTGCAGCAGCACGGACTCGTCCATCGACCCGAGATAGACCACCACCAGCGCATTGGCGCCGGGCCAGCCGAGATAGAGCGCGGCGCCGATGAAGCCCACGCCGAACATCACGGTGGCGATGTGCAGGCCGAGCGTCATCGCCCCCAGGAGGAGGACGAAGCCGATGGTGACGGAGGCGATGTCGATCATGTCCGGCTCGCCTCCTTGGCGTCGGCCAGCCCGGCATGGGCGATCTCGGAGGAAATCTCCTCCTCGAGCGACTGCGGCCCATAGAGGCGATTGAGGCGCGCCCGGTCACCGACCAGCAGGGCGAGCGAATGCAGCGCCATGGCGACGGCGCCCACCGCAAACAGCACCATGCCGGCGAACCAGATCGACTGCGGGATCCAGAGCTGGACGGACAGCGGCGTGTTGGAGCGCTTGCCCGTCGTCACCACCTCGAGGACTTCGGCGCCGCCGCGCCAGGCGCAGAAGGCGGCCATGCCGGCCAAGGTCACCATGGCCAGCACATTGAGGAACGACTGCACCGAGGCGGGAATGTACGGGAAGAGCAAGGTCACGCGCATGTGCGAGTGTTTGCTGAGCGCGTAGGCGAAGCCGAAGGCGCTCACGCCCGCCAGCATGTAGCCGCCGATCTCGTCGAGGCTCCGGAACGAAAAGTTGAAATACTTGCGGCCCAGGATCTCGATGACGGTGGCAAACGAGATGGCCAGCAACGCCCAGCCGGCCACGATGGCGCCCGCCCGCGATGCCGAGCCGAACCACTTCAACACTGTCTGCATCCAACGCTCCCCCGAAACGCTGCCTGCCGATGAATGGCCGGATGAAGTCTCATGGACTCCATCCGGCCCGGTTCGGCAGGATTACGGCGCGGCCGTCAGGTTGACCACCTTGCCGGCGGTGGCGTTCCAGTTGCTGATGCAGGCCGCATCGGCGCCGCAGCGCTTGGCCCAGCGCTTGAGCACGACATCCTTCATCGCCGTCTCGAGGATCGCGTTGTCGGCGGCGGTGGGCTCGACCTTGGTGAGCTTGCCGGGCTTGCCGATGCTGCACGGGCCGGTGCCGGTGGTGCAGTTCAGCCCCTCCTTGTCCTCGTCGATGATGACCTGCCACCACTTGTCGGTCTGGCCCCTGATGGCGCCGTCGATGAAGGTCTTGGTCTTGTCGTCGAGCTTGTTCCAACTGGCAAGGCTCGCGATGGTGAACGACACCGAGAAGCCGACCGGCAGGGTCAGCACATGCGAGGTCACCTCGTGCCAGCCCGCTTTGTAGGCCGGCATGGTGCCGGTGATGCCGCAATCGACGGTGCCGCGCTGCAGGGCGGGTACGACTTCGGCGAAGGGAATGGTGACGCCGGTGCCGCCCAGCGCCTCGACGAGGTCGCCCTGCGAGGTGCCCTGCACGCGGACCTTCTTGCCCTTGATGTCGGCGAGGCCCTTGATGGCTGAGTTGCAGTAGAACATCTGCGACGGCCAGATGTAGTAGTTCATGGCGCGCGCGCCGTATTTCTTCTCGAAAGTGGCGTTGAGGATCGGCGCATAGGCGTCGACCATCTTGCGC
>DATGZZ010000175.1:0-9117 GCA_035296945.1 Reyranella sp. | reverse complement strand
CGAAGCTCGCCTTGAACTCGCCGCTCAGCGCGCGCTCCGACAGGCTCTTGAAGGCGTTGGAGTTGCCGCTGGAGCTGGACACGACCTGGATCAGCTTTTTGGGATCGAGGCCGGCCGTGACGCCCAGCATCAGGCCCTCGGCTGCCGCCGCGGCGTTGCAGAAGGCGAGCATGTTGTTGACCAGCTTGGCTACCGTACCGGTGCCGAGCTCGCCCATGTGGATGACATTGGCGCTGAACGACTGCAGCACCGGCAGCGCGTCGTCGAACACCTTCTTGTCGCCGCCCACCATGATGGCGATGGTCGCGGCCTCCGCGCCCACGGTACCGCCGCTCACCGGCGCGTCGAGCATGGCGATGCCCTTGGCCGCCATGGCGGCACCGATCTTCTTCACCATCGACGGCGCGTTGGTGCTGAGGTCGATGTAGGTCTGACCCTTGCTGATCGTGGCCAAAATGCCGTTGTCGCCCAGGGTCACGGCCTCGACGTCCTTGGGCATGGGCAACGAGGTCATCACCACGTCGGCGCCCTTGGTGACCTCGGCAATCGACTTGGCGGCGGTGGCGCCGAGATCGGTGCAGGTCTTCACGGCGGCGGCATTCAGGTCGAACACCGTCACCTGGTGGTTACTGCGCTTGACGATGTTGCGGCACATGGGGCCGCCCATGTTGCCAACGCCGATGAATCCGACTTTCACTGATCCCTCCTGCATGGATGCGACGGCGGACTATACGCCAGATCGCCAACGGGAGTGTTTCGCCTCGCAACGCGGCGGGGCAATATGGCCCGCAAGACTGGGAGGACTGACCGGCCAATGGCGCGTAACAAGCTGCATCCGATTCCCCATCCGCCGCGCACGCCGGTGCTGGGCAACATGCTCACCGTCGACGGCGACGCGCCGATCCAGGACCTGATGCGGATCACGCGCGAGCAGGGGCCGATCTTCTGGCTCGACATGATGGGCACGCCGCTGGTCGTGGTGTCCGGCGCCGATCTTGTCGCCGAGCTGTGCGACGAGAAGCGCTTCGACAAGGCCGTGCGCGGCTCGCTGCGCCGCGTGCGCATGCTGGGCGGCGACGCGCTGTTCACCGCCGAGACCCAGGAGCCCAACTGGCAGAAGGCGCACAACATCCTGCTGCCGACCTTCGCCCATCGCATGATGCAGACCTATCACGAGGGCATGCTCGACATCGCCGACCAGCTCGTGACCAAGTGGGAGCGGCTGAACGCCGACGAGGAGATCGACGTGGTGCGCGACATGACCGCGCTCACCCTCGACACGATCGGCCTGTGCGGCTTCAACTATCGCTTCAATTCGTTCTACCGCAGCGACAACCATCCCTACGTCGAATCGCTGGTGCGCGCGCTCGAGGCGGTGATGAAGATGCGCGGCCTGCCATTGGAAGACATCACCCAGCGCAAGAGCCGCAAGAAGCTCGAGCAGGATGTCGGCTTCATGAACGGCATCGCCGACCGCATCATCCGCGAGCGCCGCGAAGTGCCGGCCGACGATCAGACAAAGCCGGACCTGCTCGGTTACATGCTGAGCGGCGTCGACCGCCACAGCGGCGAGCGGCTGGACGACGTCAACATCCGCTACCAGATGAACACCTTCCTGATCGCGGGCCACGAGACCACGAGCGGGATGCTGTCCTTTGCGATCTACTTCCTGCTGAACAATCCGCACGTCATCCAGAAGGCCTACGAAGAGGTCGACCGCGTGCTGGGCCGCGACGTCAACGCCAAGCCCACGGCGCAGCAGGTCAACCAGCTCGTCTATATCGGCCAGATCCTGAAGGAATCGCTGCGGCTGTGGCCGACCGCGCCGGCCTTCGGCCTCTACCCCTATCAGAACGAGACGATCGGCGGGAAATACAAGCTGCGCAAACGCACCTTCGTCACCGTGCTGACGGCGATGCTGCACCGCGACCCGTCCGTTTGGGGACCTCGCGCCGAAGTGTTCGACCCCGAGAACTTCGCGCCCGACCGCGAGGCCAAGATGCCGGCGCACGCCTACAAGCCGTTCGGCAACGGCCAGCGCGCCTGCATCGGCCGGCAGTTCGCCATGACCGAGGCGACCCTGGTGCTGGGCCTGATCCTGCAGCGCTTCCGCCTGGTCGACCACACGCGCTATCAGCTCAAGATCAAGGAATCGCTCACCATCAAGCCCGAAGGCCTGACGATGCGCGTGAAGCTCAGACCCGACGTCGTGCGCGGATCGGGCGTGAGCGTCGCTACGCGGCCGGCGCCCAAGAAGGCGGCGCCGAAGAAGGCCGCCAAGAGCCATGGCACGAAGCTCACCGTGCTGTTCGGCTCCAACATGGGCACCGCGGAAGAATTGGCGCGCTCGATCGCCGACTCGGGCGAAGCCCAGGGCTTCGAAACGACGCTGGCCGGCCTCGACGACCACGCCGGCAGGCTGCCGACGGACGGCGCCGTGGCCATCGTCTGCGCGTCCTACAATGGCGGGCCGCCGGACAATGCGGGCGCCTTCATCAAGAGCCTGCGCGAGGCCGCGCCGGGCTCGCTGTCTGGCGTGCGCTACACGGTGTTCGGCTGCGGCAACCGCGATTGGGCCTCGACCTACCAAGCGATCCCGCGCCAGATCGACGAGCTTTTGGCCGCCAAGGGCGCCGAGCGCATCTATGTCCGCGGCGAGGGCGACGCCAAGGAGGACCTCGACGGCCACTTCCAGGCCTGGAACGATCCCTTGCTGCCGGCCGTGGCCGAAAAGCTGGGCGTGACGCTCGAAGCAGACCCCGGCGCGGCGCAGGAACCGCTCTACCAGGTGCAGGCGGTCGACAAGCCGCCGGTCAATCCCATCATCGGCGGCAGCGGCGCGCTGCCCATGCGCGTGCTGGCCAATCGCGAACTGCAGAAGCCCGACGCCTCGGGCCGCAGCACGCGCCATATCGAGGTGCTGCTGCCCGACGGCGTGAGCTACCGCGCCGGCGATCATCTCAGCATCGTGCCGCAGAACGCCGCCGCCCTGGTCGAGCGCGCGCTGCGCCGCTTCGCCTTCGCGCCCGGCGCGCATGTCATGCTGGCGGCAGCCGAAGGCCGGCGCGCCAACCTGCCGGTCGGCGAGGCGATCGCCGTCCATCGCCTGCTGTCGGATTTCGTCGAGCTGCAGCATCCGGCGACACGCAAGCAGATCCAGGCCATGGCGCAGCACACGCGCTGCCCCTTCACGCGGCCCAAGCTCGAGGCATTGCTCGACGAGGAGCGCTTCCGCGCCGAGATCCTGGCCAAGCGCAAGTCCGTGCTCGACCTCTTGGAGGAGCATCCGGCCTGCGAGCTGCCGTTCGCGGCGTTCCTGGAAATGCTGCCGCTGATGACTCCTCGCTACTACTCGATCTCGTCTTCACCGATGGCCGACGGCAATCGCTGCGCCATCACCGTCGCGGTGGTGGAGGGGCCGGCGCGCTCGGGAAGTGGTGTCTATCACGGTGTCTGCTCCAATCACCTCGTGCGCCAGGCCGGCGGCGCCACCGTGCAGGCCTTCATCAAGGAGACCAAGGTGGGCTTCCGCCTGCCGGTCGATCCGGCGGCGCCGATCGTCATGGTCGGCCCCGGCACGGGCCTCGCGCCCTTCCGCGGCTTCCTGCGCGAGCGCGCCGCGCTCAAGGCACAGGGCCGCACGCTGGGGCCGGCAATGCTGTTCTTCGGCTGCCGCCATCCCGAGCACGACTTCATCTATGCCGACGAGCTCAAGGAACAGGCCGATGCCGGCATCGTTGACCTGCATGTCGCCTTCTCGCGTCACGACGGAAAGAAGACCTACGTGCAGGACCTCCTGAAGGCCGAGGCCGACCGCGTGCGCGCCCTGATCGACCAGGGCGCCATCGTCTACGTCTGCGGCGACGGCGGCCGCATGGAGCCCGACGTCAAGCGTACGCTGGTGGCGATGTACGACGAGGCGTTCGTCGCCAAGCTCGCCGCCGACAATCGCTACGTGCTCGACGTGTGGGCGAGCACCTGAGCCGCGACCAGGAACGCGCCCGCGATCTGCGCCGCATCAAGCTTGCGGCGACCGCGCTGCTGGTCTTCACGGCGGCGCTGTTCATCGTGGCGCGTCATTTCGAGCCGAGGCACTGGGCGTGGGGCTACGTTGCCGCCTTCGCCGCAGCGGCGACGGTGGGTGGCCTGGCAGACTGGTACGCCGTCGTCGCCTTGTTCCGCCGGCCGTTTGGCCTGCCGATCCCGCACACTGCCATCATCCAGCGCAATCACCTGCGCATCGCCGACACGCTGGGCGAGTTCATCGAGACCAACTTTTTGGCGCCCGAGCCCGTCGAGGCGCGCCTGCGCGAGGTCGATTTCGCCGCCCTCGTCGCCGACTGGCTGTCCGATCGTGAGCGAAGCGCCGCTCTGGCGGGCTTCGTGCTGCGCCTGCTGCCGCAGTCGCTCGGCGCCATCGAGCAGTCGGGCCTGAAGGATTTCATCGGCAGGCGGATCATGACCGAGCTGGAGCGGGTCGAGCTGGCGCCGCTGGCCGCCGGCCTGCTGAGCGCGGTCACCGAGAAGGGCCGTCACCAGCGCCTGCTCGACGAGCTTCTGGCCGCGCTCGAAAAGGTGCTGACCAACGAGGAGACGCTGTTGGCCATGCGCGAGAAGATCCGCAAGGAGCTGCCGGCCCTGTTCAACCTCTATCGCGCCGATGCCTACCTGCTGCGCAAGATCGTCGCCTCGACCAGCGCCTTCATCCAGGATGCGCGCGCCGATCCCGACCATCCGCTGCGCCGGGAGTTCGACGGCTTCGTGATGGGCTTCATCGAGCGTCTGCGCAGCTCACGGGCATTTGCCCAACGGGCCGAGAGCCTGAAGCGCGACATGCTGGCGCGGCCGGAGATCGCAGCCGTTGCCGAGGGCGCCTGGGACAGCCTGAGAAGCTTCCTCGAGCAGGACGCCAAGGCATCCGACAGCCAGGTGCGCCGCCAGCTCGAAGCCATGCTGGTCGAGGTCGGCGGCCAGCTCGCCCGCGATCCGGCGATCCGCGCCGAGATCAACCGCGGCATGGTGCGGATCCTGGCCGACTTCGTGGAAAGCCAGAAGAGCGGCGTCGGAGAGTTCATCGCCGACCAGGTGAAGTCGTGGGACATCGACATGCTGATCGGCCGCATCGAGCTCACCGTGGGGCGCGATCTGCAATACATCCGCTTCAATGGTGCCCTGATCGGCGGGCTTGCCGGTTTGGCCTTGCACGCGCTGGAGCAGGGGTTGAAGCTCATCCCCTGACCCCCAGTGACTGAAGGAGGTTCGCATGGCCCAAGCACCCCAGAGCTTCACCGACATGTTCAAGAACCTGGGCGAGCAGCTGAAGCTGCCGCAGGTCGACGTCGCCAAGATCATGCAGCATCACCAGAAGAACCTCGATGCCATGGCGCGGTCGTGGCAGGCGATGGCGAGCGGCGCCAGCGAGATCGCCAGCAAGCAGCGCGCCATCTTCGAGGAGGCGGTCAAGGACGTCACCGAGATGGCCAAGGAATACAAGCCCGGCGGCAGTCCGCAGGAAATGATAGCCAAGCAGACCGAGTTCGCGAAGAAGGCGATGGAAGCGGCCATCGCCAACACGCGCGACATCGCCGAGCTGGTTCAGAAGTCGAGCAGCGACGCCTTCAGGATCGTCCAGGACCGCATGAAGGAGTCCTACGAGGAGATCAAGGCGAGCGTGGAGAAGAAGAAGCCTTAGCGCGCTGGGGGCGCGCGACTCCAGTCGCGCGTCATTGCTTCGGCAAGAGAAGATCGCGCCACTGGAGTGGCGCGCCCCCAGCTTAAGAACGACGCCAGTCGGGATAGACCAGGCTCTTCCAGCCCGAGCGGTCGAACTTGGTCCACTGGCCTTCGGGCTGCGCCAAGCGGTCGGCCACGGCGTAGACCGCCGCCGGATGATGGCCGAGCCCGCAATGGCTGCCGTAGACCTCGATGTTCTCGACCAGAGGCCCGTCCTCGTTGAGGCAGGTCTGCCAGGCGCAGATGCCGTCGGAACGGCTGAAGACCGATGTGGTCGGCACCGGCGGCGGATCGGACACCGGGCCCGCGATGTGGTGGTCGCGATCGTCGACGCGCTGGCCCGAGGCGAACTCGTAGACCTTCCAGGCATTGGTCGCCTTGGGGCTGCCGGTGAACGGGCTGCCGAGACTGATCACCGAGCGCACCTTGTCGGGCACGCGCTTGGCGAGCTGGCGGGCATAGATGCCGCCGAGGCTCCAGCCGACCAGGCTGAGCTTGCGCTTGCCGTGGCGCTCGTAGAGCTCCTCGATGCGGTCGAGCATGTCGGCCTCGACGCCCGGCCGAAGGCCGAGATTGCGGCCCTGGTTCCAGCCGTGCACGGCATAGCCCTGCTGCTTCAGGAACCCGCGCAATGGTTGTGTCGACAGATCGCTGGCCAGCAGGCCGGGAAACACCAGCACCGGATGCCCGTCGCCCCGCGGCGCCGCGGCCAGCCACGGCCGCAGGAGCATGAACGCGCCCAGCTCCTGAACGGCGCGGCCTTCCAGCAGCAGCAGCGTTCGAGAGGGGGGACGCAACGCCTGGGCAACCGTCATCGGGGCTCCTTCATCGTTCGTGCAAGAGTCTCATATATCGGAAGGAGACAAAAGGCTTTCAACTGGGGATGACGGCCTTCTTGAGCTCAGCTGCCGCGTCCACCAGATAGTCACCGAGCTTGCCGATGTCGGGCACGGCGCGCCGATCGGCCGTGAGGCCGAAATTCAGCGCATCCATATAGCTCTGCACCGTGATGTTGAGCGCAGCGCCATGCGCGGGGATCGACACCGGATGCAAGGCCGTCACCTTGGCGCCGGCGCAGTAGAGCGGCATCGGCGGGCCGGGCACGTTGGAGATCGTGACGTTCATCGGCATCGGCAGCTTGTCGGCCAGGCCGCTGCGGCCATAGACCAGCATGATGAGCTGCAGCAGGATCGGCGCGCCGACGAAGGCGAAATCCTGCGGGACGGCATCGCGGAACGTGCCCGCGATCTGCTTGGATTCCGAGGACGACTTCAGGATCGCCTTCAGCCGCTCCACCGGATCGGCAATGTCGGTGGCGATCGAGCACAGCATGCCCGAGACCTGGTTGTTCTGCCGCGTGTCGCCCGGCTCGCGCAGGCTTATAGGCACGCCGGCGATCAACGGCTTGTCGGGCAGCAGGCCCTTTTCCTGCAGATAGCGGCGCAGCGCGCCGGCGCAGATCGCCATCACCACGTCGTTGAGCTTGGTGCCGCTCGCCTTGGCGATCGCCTTTGTGTCGGAGAGCGATACGGTGCGCGCGGCATAGCTGCGTTCGCGCGTGATGGTGGCATTGAACGGCGTTTTCGGCGCATTGAGCGTCGGCAGCTGGTTGACCATGCTCTGCAGGGTCGACAACGCCTTGGGGCCCGCTTCGCCGGGCTTGGCGAGGAAGGCGTTGGTCATGGCGGTGCCGATCTCCGACGCGGTCTGCCACATGCGAAGCTGCTGGCGCATCATGTTGCCCATGATGTCGGAGATGCCCTTCACCGGATCGACGGCCGTGGGCGAGCTGGGGGCGGCGTTCGCCGACGCCGCCTTGGGCGCCGGCGGCGGCACGTCGCGCGGCGTCGCGGTCACGTCATAGAGCGCCTTGTTGATCGCCATGCCGGCGCCGCCATCGACCGCGGCGTGGTGGACCTTGGAGTAGAGCACGCCCTGGCCGTTCTCCAGGCCGGTGATGATGTAGAACTGCCAGAGCGGCCGGCTGCGATCGAGCATGTTGGCGTGCAGGCGGCCGATCACCTCCTCGAGCTGCTCCTCGGTGCCGGGCGAGGGCAGGGCCGTCTCGCGCAGGTGATAGTCGAGGTCGAGGTCGTCGGCCTCGACCCAGCCGGGATGGTCGAGATCGTAGAGCGAAGGCGCCAGCCGCTTGGAGAAGATCGGAATGGTGTGCAGACGGCTTTCGAAGAAGCGCCGGAAATGCTGGTAGAAGCTGCCCTCGAAACCCGGCGGCAATTCGAAGTAGGTCAGCCCCGCCACGTGCATGGGCGTCTCGGGCGTCTCCAGGTAGAGGAATGACGCGTCGATGCCCGACAGCTGCTGCTGTTCCATGGCGTCCTCCCATTCGTTGGCCCAATTAGTCGCGCGGAATGCCTGCCTAATCAATTGAAATATATGGCTTTTTAACTTTCCTTCTCGCACCGCAACAATTTATGTTGCAACGCACCATTTGCTTCCCATATATCGCCGGTCACCGAGCAACAGTTTTCCAAGCACAACCCAACCAAGGACCGATCCCATGACCACCAGCACCCCGCTCGACAACGTGATCGAGCACGCCACCGAGACCACCAAGGCCGCCAACGAGCGCGTCCGCGAATTCGCTCAGATCGGCGTGCGCAAGGCCGCCGAGGGTTTTGAGCAGATCAGCAAGGCCGCGCAGACCGCTTCGGTCGAGATGAACAGCCAGTTCGTCCAGGCGCGCGACGGCGCCACCAAGGCCAGCCTGAAGCTGCTCGAGGTCGCCAAGGAAGATGCCGACGCCGGCTTCGCCGCGTGGCGTGACTTCCTGTCGGCCAAGTCGCCGATCGAGGCCTTCGACATCAGCGCCAAGTACTGGCGCGGCCGCCTGGAGACCCGCATCGCGCAGGCCCAGGATCTCGGCGCCTTCGCCCGCAAGGTCGCGGACGACGCCGTCCGCCCCGTGCAGGAGCGCATCGAGAAGTTCACCAAGGTCGCCGCCTAAGGCGTCACCTTCGTCGTCGATCAAGGCCCGTCCGCAAGGACGGGCCTTTTTCATGCGCTCATCTTCTCACCTTCATGCTCCTCTCCCCCGCTAGGGGGAGAGGCTGGGTGAGGGGGCTTCGACAGCTCCTGCAACCCCCTCACCTAACCTCTCCCCCTAGCGGGGGAGAGGAACTCGATGAAGAGGTCCGTTTTTTCCTGCGCTATAGTCCTCGCAACGACAGCGGGGGAACGCATGGATCGGTTCTGGTTGAAGAGCTATCCGCCGGGAGTGCCGTCGGATATCGATCCGTCGGTCTATCCTAGCGTCGTTGCGCTGCTCGAAGAGAGCTTCGCCAAGTTCCGTGACCAGCGCGCCTATGTCTGCATGGACAAGGCCATCACCTTCGGCGACATCGACGCGCTGTCCCAGGCGCTGGC
>DATGZZ010000174.1:0-12731 GCA_035296945.1 Reyranella sp. | reverse complement strand
GGCGGCTGAGGAAGCCGCGCCGCCGGCGGCCGAGGCCGCGCTCTTCAGCGCCGATCCCGCCGCGGATGCCACGTCACCGCCCGTCGTGCGGGTCAGCAGCATGGCCAGTCCCGCGCCAATCAGCAGGGCTGGCACTGGGTTGGCCCGGGCCTGCTCGGCGAGCGACTTGACCAGCGAAAGGCCTGTGTCCTTGGCAAGCGCGAGCGCTTCGCCGGACAGCGCCGACGGCGCCATGCCGTGGCGCAGCTGGCCCAGCGTGTCGGCGAGGCCAACGCGGGCCGCATCGGCCTCGCGTTGAAGGTGAGCGGATGACGTCATGACAATGTCTCCTTGACCATGCGGCTGTCGGCCGACAGCGAATCAATCGTACGATCGGGGGCAAGCGTGGTCGGTCCGAGGCGCTTCTGGCCCATGAGGAACAGGACCAGGCCGATCACCGCCGTCCCGCCAGCGACCAGCAGGATGGCGACCGGCGGCGACACGCCGGCGGCGATCAGGGCGCTGACCAGCGCCTGCAGAAGCATGCCCAGCGACACGATCAACAGGATGGCACCGGCGGCCATCATCACCAGGCCACCGCGCAAGGTGGCCAGTTTCTCGGCCAGTTCTGCCCGTGCCAGCCGGAACTCGGCCTGCAGCAGGTCGGCAGATTGCGCCAAGGCGGCGGTCATGAGCGTGACCACACCCGGCCGGCGCAGCGGTGATTCGGCGATCATCACAGGTCCCTCATCGGCTCGTAATCGGGAGCGGCCTCCTTGGCCGCAGCGGGTGCGGCGACGCCCGCCTTGATGACGCGCGACAGCGCGAAGCCGACCAGGGCCGCGCCGGCCAGCATCGCCACCGGCTGCGAGCGGCCAAATTCGGCCGCCGAGGACAGCAGCTCGCCGACCTTCTTCTCGCGCAGGTCGCCCGCCAACCGCTCGATCTTCTGGGCGGCGCCGCGGACATAATCGGCCACCGCCGGGACGTCGGCGACTGCGTCGGCCACGGCCCCGGCTGTGCGTGCGGCTCGCGACACGCCTTCAGCGCCGGCCTCTCGTGACCTATCGGCGACCTCTTCGGCCTTGTGGCCGATCGCTTCGCCTACGGCGCGGGCCGTACTCGATGTCTGTTGCTTGATGTCGTCCATGAAACAGCCTCCCGAAGCTTGGTCTTCTGGGGAACGAAGAGGCGGGTTGGCGGTTGCGGCTGGGATACAATAAGGCCCCGGGGACGGCGATGGGCCGAAGCAAGGTGACATCGCGCGGCCGCCCTGCCACTCTCGCGTTGGGGCCTTCTGGGGAGCAATGCGTCCAATCGAGCTTGTCGCGGTCACCGCCGGTGCGGTGTTGTTCGCCTATCTGGCGTGGCGCCGGACAACGTCCAGCATGTACTACCGCTCGGCGAACTCCTCGGTCCGTCCGCCGCACGTCCGGCCTGAAGACTACGAAGAATGGGTGATCGCGCGCCGCAAGCGCTGGCGCCTGGCCAAGACGGTCGTTGGCGCCCTCCTGGGGGCGGCGGTCGGCTGGATGCTGTTCACCATGATCGACAGCGGCCTGGCGCAGCGTTAGGCGGGGCGGCGCCATGAATTGGATCATCGGCACGTTGCTGGTCATGTTCGCGATTGCCGGCGGAAGCTGGGGCTGGTGGAAGGGAACGAAGGATCTCGCCAGCCCGCGCGAACGTTACGACCGTCCGATCGGCGTCGGGCGGCGCGAGCACGAACGCCGCGTGCAAAAGCGCTACCGCCTCCGGCGCATGCTGCTGACCGTTGGCGCCACCCTCGGCGCCGCCGGCGGCGGGTTCGCTTTCCTGCTGGTCGCCGCCCTCCGCCGCTGGTTCGGCTGAAGCTCATTGCGCATGGGCAATTCTGCGATTTGCCCATGCGCATGGCGCATTTATCGCGGCGCAACCAAGGCGCATAATAACGTGACGCCTTGCCAAAGGATCAAGCGATGCAGCCGCAGACGTCTCCGGCCCGTCCCACCTTGGTGCCGCCGACCATGATCGGCGGCGAGATCCCGCTGATCGACGTGTCCGGCTTCCTGGCGGGCGAGGCCGGTGCGGCCGAACGTGCTGCCGCCCAACTACGCTTCGCCTTCGAGACTGTCGGCTTCTACTATCTCGCCGGCCATGGCGTGCCGCAGGCGCTGATCGATACGGCCTATGCCGAGGCCGCGCGCTTCCATGCGCTGCCGCTCGAGACCAAGCTCGCGGTCAAGGTCGACGAGCACAATATCGGCTACATGCCGATCGCGCGGAAGCCGCCGCCCAACGCCGCCGCGCAGGGCAAGAAGCCGAGCCAGAACGAGGCCTACTTCCTGCGTCGCGAGAAGACGCCCGATCATCCCGACGTGCTGTCCAACCGCCGCTTCCACGCCATGAACAAGTGGCCGGCCGAAGCCGACATCCCGGGCTTCCGCGCCAACATGCTGGCCTACATGGGGACGATGGAGGCGCTGTGCCGCAAGCTGGTGCGGCTCTATGCGCTGGCGCTCGACCTGCCGGAGACCTTCTTCGACGCCTGTTTCGCCGAGCCGCACGTCATCCAGCGCATGTCGCGCTATCCCGCGATCGACGGCGCCGACCAATCGGTCAACAGCCTGGTGGCGCATACCGATTCGGGGTTCATGACGCTGCTGCCGCCAAACAGGGTGCAGGGCCTGGAGATCAACCTGCCCGACGGACGCTGGCTGGAGGCGCCGGGCGTGCCCGATGCCTTCGTCGTCAACGGCGGCGACATCCTGCACCGCTGGACCAACGAGCGCTTCCTGTCGACGCCGCACCGCGTGCGCAACCTCTCGGGCCAGCTCCGCTATGCCGTGCCGTTCTTCTGCGATCCCGACCACGACACCGTGATCGAATGCCTGCCGAGCTGCCGGTCGGCCGAGCGGCCGGCGAAGTATCCGCCGATCAAGTTCGGCGACTACGCGCTGTGGTTCGCCGCCCAGCGCTACGAGCACATGGCCAAGGTGCAGGCGCCGACCGAAGCCGAGATCGCGCCGGGTGCGCGCGCGACGGAGCGGTGGAAGAGCTGAAGCCATAGGCGGTGCGATGAGTATCCGCACCGTCCGGCGGCGCAGCTTCGCAGCCGGCGCCGCAGCTCTCGCCGTTGCGCCGGCGGCACGCGCCGCCGAGCCGCCGTGGATCGACGCGCATACCCACGTCTTCCTGCGCGGCCTGCCGATGGCCATCGATGCCCGCTACCGGCCGGACCATGACGCCTCGTGGGAGACGTTGCTGGCGCTGGCGGAAAAGAACGGCGTCGGCCGCGCCGTGATCCTGCAGCCCTCGTTCCTGGGCTTCGACAATTCCTACCTGTTCGAGGCGTTGCGCGCTGAGCCCGGACGGTTCCGCGGCGTGCCCTGGGTGTCGCCGTCGATCACGGTCAGCGAAGACGACTGGGAGAACCTGGCGCGGATCGGCGTGCGCGGCCTGCGCTTCCCGATCTACGGCCTGCCGACGCCGCAATGGTCCTATTACAAGGACATGCTGACCGAGGCCAAGAAGCGCGACTGGCCGATCCACCTCTATGTCGAAAGCAAGCGGCTGCCCGAGATCCTGCCGGTGCTGCTCGACGGCGGGAACAAGGTGGTGATCCCGCACTACGGCATGTTCGACCGCACGCTGGGCCCGGCGCGCGATGCCGGCTTCAAGGTGCTGCTGGACAGCGCACCCGGCCGCAACGTCTGGGTCGTGATGTGCAGCGCCTATCACGTCGGTCCCGAGCGCGCCCGTTCGGCCACGTCGATGTTGCTTGACGCCTTCGGGCCGGACCGCCTGATGTGGGCCAGCGACTGGCCGCACACCGACACGGGGCTGAACCGCATCACGACTTATCCGCAGACCCTGCGCTGGTTCGAGGAATGGGTGCCCGACAGGACGACACGGCAGACGATCCTGGTGGATACGCCGGCCAAGCTGTACGGGTTCTAGAGGATCTGACCATGCATCGTCTCCGCATCGTCGCGCTGGCAAGCATCCTGACGCTCGGCACGCCGGCCGTGGCGTGCGCCCAGCAAGCCGGAATGGAACCAAGTGCGCGTTGCGCCCAGCTCCTCGCCTATTGGGACCAGCGCTCGGCCAGCAAGGGCGAAGGCGCCAGCGGATCGGACATGGCGCGCAAGGCGGCAGGACTCGATTGCGACAATCGCCGCTATGGCGACGGCATCAAGCGGATGGAGGACCTGCTGCGGCAGAATCGATATCCGGTGCCGGCGCCGCAGCCTTAGTGCTGGGAGCGCGCCACTCCGTGGCGCTCATGTCATGCTCTTTTGGACCGCGCGCATCTTGCGCGCTCGTAAATCATGAAGCGCGCAGGATGCGCGCGGTCCGGAAGAGCATGAGCATGAGCGGACCTGGAGGTCCGCGCTCCGGCTAAGACGAGCCGCCCTCGACGCCGCGGCCCTCGGCGCGCCAGCGCAGCATGCCGCCGGGCAGGTTGGCGATGTCGGAGAAGCCTGCCTTCTGCAGTATGGCCGTTGCGTGCGCCGAGCGGCTGCCAGCGCGGCAAACCGCGACGATCGGCTTGTCGTTGGCCAGTTCCTTGGCGCGCTGCGCGAGCTCGCCCAGCGGGACCAAGGTGGCGCCGCGGATGTGGCCCAGCGGCCCGGTGAACTCGTTGGGCTCGCGCACGTCGAGCACCTGCACCTTGGCGAGGTTCTCCTCCAGCCAGTGCGGCTCGACCTCCCAGACGCCGCCGAAGGTGAAGCGCAGCGGCGCCCAACCGGGATCGGGCTGTGCCGCGGCCTCGTTGCCGGGCTGGCCGCACCGCAGGTTGGCCGGCACCGCCTCGTCGATCTTCTTGGGATGCGGCAGGTCGAGGTTCTTCATGTAGCCGACGTAGTCGCCCTCGCCGACCTCGCCGCCCAGCCGCGGATTGAACTTCTTCTCCTCGGCCACGCTGGTGGCGGTGAGCCCGCGATAGTCGTGCGCGGGATAGAGCAGGCAGGTCTCGGGCAGCGAGAAGATGCGCGACCGCACCGAGCGGTAGAGGGCGCGCGGGTCGCCCTGCTGGAAGTCGGTGCGGCCCGAGCCGCGGATCAGGATGCAGTCGCCGGTGAAGGCCATGCTCTCGTCGTCGAGCACGTAGGTGACGCAGCCGTTGGTGTGGCCGGGCGTGGCGCGGACTTCCAGCGACCGACGGCCGAACTCGACGCGGTCGCCGTCGCCGAGCTGGCGGTCGACGCCCGAGGCGCCGGCCGCGGCCGAGAGGGCGATGCTGCTGCCGAGCTTCTGCTTCAAGAGCCAGGCGCCGGTCACATGGTCGGCATGGACGTGGGTGTCGAGCGTCCATTTGAGCTGCAGGCCGAGCTCGCCGATCAGCGCCGCGTCGCGGCGGACCTGCTCGAAAACCGGATCGATCAGGACGGCTTCGCGCGAAACCGAGCAGCCCAACAGATAGGTGTAGGTCGAGGAGGTCGGATCGAAGAGCTGGCGGAAGACGAGCATGGGACTAGTGTAGCACTTGCCCTGTGACTTTTGACTGTCTCTGTCGACCCGATCTCTCTTGCTCCTCTCCCCCGCTAGGGGGAGAGGCTGGGTGAGGGGGTTACAGGCAGCCTTCGAAGCCCCCTCACCTAACCTCTCCCCCTAGTCCCTGGAATCACAAATGCCTGATACGGACTCCGTTGTCATCCCGAGCGCAGCGAGGGACCTTTGCTGTGGCCTTAAAGGCCCCTCGCTGCGCTCGGGGTGACAGTCGTGACTCAGGCTTCAGCGATAGTTGGTACTAGCGGGGGAGAGGAACATGAGGGGAAACGGAACTTGATCAGCCCGGCGCGCTCGCCTTGTCGATGGCGGCGACCGATTCCGGATCGAGCTTGATCGCGGGCGCGGCGACCAGGTCCTTGAGCTGGTCAAGGCTGGTGGCGCTGACGATCGGCGCGGTGATCGCCTTGCGCTGCATCAGCCAGGCGAGCGCCACCTGGGTGGAATTGGCGTTGTGCTTCCTGGCCGCCGCATCAAGCGCCTTCAGCACGGCGAAGCCCTTGTCGTTCAGGTACTTCTTCACGCCCGCGCTGCGCGCCTTGTCGGCGGCGTCGGCCTCCGACTTGTACTTGCCGCTCAAGAAGCCGCTGGCCAGCGAGTAGTACGGGATGACGCCGATCCCCTCCTTCAGGCACTCGCTCTCGAGCGCACCCTCGAACAGGCCGCGCTCCATCAGATTGTAGTGCGGCTGCAGGCTGACATAGCCCGGCAGGCCCTTCTCCTTGGCGATCTTCGCCGCCTCGGCGAGTCGCGGCGCCTCGAAGTTGGAGGCGCCGATGTAGCGCAGCTTGCCCGCCTTGATCAGCCCGTCGTAGGTCGAGAGCGTCTCCTCCTGCGGCGTGTTGGGATCGTCGCGGTGCGACTGGAAGAGGTCGATGCGGTCGGTGTTGAGCCGCTTCAGGGAGTCGTCGACCGAGCGCTTGATGTGCGCCGCCGACAGGCCCTGGCCGACATTGGGCATGTCCATGCCGCACTTGGTGGCGATCAGCACCTTGTCGCGCTTGGCCGGGTTCTTCTTCAGCCAGCTGCCGATCACGGTCTCCGACTCGCCGCCCTTGTTGCCGGGCTTCCAGCGCGAATAGACGTCGGCAGTGTCGACGAAGGAGAAGCCGGCATCGACGAAGGCGTCGAGGATCTTGTGCGAGGTGGCCTCGTCGGCCGTCCAGCCGAAAACGTTGCCGCCGAAGGCGATGGGGGCGAATTCGAGGCTCGACCGGCCGAGCTTGCGCTTTTCCATGGACCACTCCCTTTGAGGATAGGTCCGCATTCTAGCCCCGCTTGCCGCGGCCGCGCTACGCGCCGCTCCCGGCAGGCGGTTGCTCGGCCCCTACTCCGCGGCCTTTGCCGGCGCGGGCGGCGGTTCAGCGGGTGCGGCGGCAGGCGGTGGTGACGGCGCCGGCGGCGCGACGGAGGCCATGGAGACGGCGCTGGGCGCCGGCATGGCGAACGGGTAGGTCGCCGTCGCGAACTGGATGCCGAGCGGCGGGAACTGCTCGTACATGCGGCGGACCGCCATGCGCTGGATGGCGCTGGGGTTCTTGGGCCGCGCCATGAACTTGAAGCGCACGATCAGCGAGGAGTCCTTGATGTCGACCACGCCCTGCATCTTGAGCGGTTGCATCAGGATGGGCTTGAAGGCCGGTTCCTCCATCATATCGGTGCCGATCTTCTTCGCCGTCTTGCGCAAAAGCTCGACGTCGGTGCCTGGCGCGAAGGCGAGGTTGAACTTCACCACCGTCCAGTCGCGGCTGAAGTTGGTGATGTGCATGACCTGGCCGAACGGCACGATGTGGAGCTGGCCATTCTGGTGACGCAGCTTCAGGCAGCGCACGCTAAAACCCTCGACCGTGCCCTTGACCTTGCTGCAGTCGACATACTCGCCGATGCGGAAGGCATCCTCGGCCAGGAAGAAGATGCCGGAGACGACGTCGCGCACCAGCGACTGGCTGCCGAACGACACCGCCAGGCCGAACACCGAGGCGCCGGCGATCAGCGGCGTGATGTTGACGCCGAGCTCCGACAGCACCAGCAGGCCGCCGACCACCAGGATGACCGAGCCGGCCATGGCGCGCAGCAGCGGCATCAGGGTGCGCAGGCGCGAGGCCGCCACCTTGACGTCGTCCTCGGAGTCGGCCGCGGCGTCGGCCGACGGCAGCGGGTTGGCGGCGATATAGGAATCCATGCGGAAGCGCAGGAACCGCCAGAAGGCGTAGATCGCCACCAGGGAGATCGCCGCGACCTTGGCGCCGCGGTCGTGCGCGACCCATTCTTCGGCGGTCATGGCACCCAGCACCCTCACCATCAGGGCGTCGGCGATCAGGATGATGGCGTAAAGCCGGGCGATCAGGCGCAGGCAGTCGGCGACGACGTCGCCCGCCATCGGCAGTTCCGAGACGATGTGGCGGGTGATGCGATGCATCAGCGTCTCGAACATCAGCAGCACCAGCAACGTCGCTTCGATCGTGGCCAGACCTTTCGCGGCGGTGCCGCTCTCGGTCAGGGCGGCGTAGACGGCCGCCGTGCCCATGGCGGCATAGAAGGCAAGGCCGAACATCCACCAACGGCGCGCCGTGTCGAGCTTGAGCTGGCGGCCGACCTTGCGGTCGGACACCATCGCCGACAGCCAGGCCGCCATCTCGTTGCGCCAATGCCAGACCACCCACAGCAGGCAGGCCGCGATCAGCGGCGCGTAGAGAATGACGGCGGCGCTCACGACGTCTTTCGTGGCGCCGGTGTTCAGCAGGGCGCGGCCGAGATGGGCGCCGAGCAGCGGCAGCACGACCACCCAGTTGAGCGCGATCAGCAGGCCGCGCGCCGTCGCATCGTCGACCGGGGCGATACGACCTTCCGGCGTGGCGGGCCGCAGGAAGGCGCGGAACAGGAGATTGAAGGCGCGCCAGTAGAACAGCGCCTGGA
The DNA here is from genome assembly GCA_035296945.1 of Reyranella sp. Taxonomy (GTDB): domain Bacteria; phylum Pseudomonadota; class Alphaproteobacteria; order Reyranellales; family Reyranellaceae; genus Reyranella. The sequence goes on along the minus strand of DATGZZ010000174.1, from coordinate 4,343 downwards.
AGACCTGCTGGCCGAGCACATGGCCGATGCTCTGGGGATCGCCGATGCGGGCCAGCACGACACGGCCGGCGACGAACAGCGCCACCAGGGCCACGATGTCGAGCAGCAGCGCCGCTCCGAAGGCACGAAGCGGCGAATGGCCGACCAGGCGGTCGATGGTCCGGACCCGAACGCGGTTCAGCGCCAGGCGGGCGATGGCCTCGGCCGCCAGGCCCGCGACCACGATGCCCAGCAGCAGCAGGAACGTGCGGCCGTCGACGATATTGGGCAGCTGTATCAAGTGCCGGCCCAGCGCGGGGATGTGGTGGACGGTGAAATCCACGCGCTCGGTCAGCACCTTGAGGAAGGCGCTGTCGGCGGCGTAGGCGGACTGGGCTGCCGCCGAGCAGGCCCATTCGCCGACGAAGCCGCCGACCATTGCCGCGATACCAAATCTTGACCGTTTCATGCGCTTGCCCCCAATAGACAGCCGGGAAAGCCTAGGCGAAATAGCGAGGCACCGCCATCTTCGCGCAATCATGTCGGGAAGTTTTGTTTGAGTTGTGTCGCGCTTCTACAGGACGTCCTCACCCGGAGGGCGCGTCTCGAAGGGTGGCTACGGCAAGGTTGCCCACACTTCGAGAAGCATCGCTTTCCGATGCTCCTCAGGGTGAGGTTGTGCTGGTTCCCCAAAAGAAGATTCCCGTCGCCAGCACGCCGAGCACGGTTCGGCCGGCGTGCAGCCGGCCCCAGCGCTCGATCAGGGCCCGGCTCTCCGCACCGGCGCGCTCCGGCGTCGTGGCGTTCAGCCGGTCGTTGACCGGCTTGATAACCAGGAGCGTCCACGGCCACGGCGCCAGCATCGCGACCGCGCCGACCAGCCATGTCGCGTCCCGGCCCTGCCACCACCACGCGGCCAGCCCGAGAAAAAAGCCGACCATCGCCAGGCTGGCCTGCATCAGGGCGGCGCGCTCGTAGGAGCGCTGCCATTGCAGCAGCGCGGCGCGATCGTCGAGGGCGAGGCGCGCGGGCTGCTCGGCGAAATTGACGTAGAAAGCAGCACTGGCGAACAGTGCGGCCGCGACCAACGCCAGATGTCCGAGGATCATGCCTGCCTCCTCCGCTACGCACTGGACCGTCCTGCAGCCGCAGCATTAAAGCACAATCCGTCCAGCTGGAATCAGCTGGACGGATTGTGCCCTGTGGAACCAGCATTGCCAGTGCGCGCGAATCCGATCAGATGGAACCGCAGGTTCCATCTGATCGGATTCCGCTCTATCGTCGACGTTTGCAGGAGTAGCCATGGCCACCGAGACCATTCCCGTCATCGATCTGGGGCCCTTCCTCGCCGGCGAGCCGGGGGCGCTCGACCGCACGGCCAAGGAGCTGCGGGTTGCGCTGACAGAGATCGGCTTCTACTTCATCGTCAATCACGGCGTGCCGCGGGAAAAGATCCAGGCGACCTTCGCCGAGGTGAAGCGCTTCCACGAGCTGCCGGTCGACAAGAAGCTCGACCTCAAGATCGACCTGCACAGCACGGGCTACATGCCGATGCGCGGCAATACGCTGCGCACCTCGACGGTGCAGTCGGGCACCAAGCCCAACCTCAACGAGGCGTTCTTCGTGAAGCGCGAGATGGCGGCCGACCATCCCGACGTTTTAGCCAACCGCCGCTTCCGCGGCCGCAACCGCTGGCCCGAGGGCCTGCCCGGCTTCCGCGAGACCGTGGTCGACTACTGCAACACCATGGAAGCGCTGGTGCTGAAGATGGTGCGCCTCTACGCCCGCGCGCTCGACCTCCCGGCCGAGTATTTCGACGGCCCGTTCCGCGATTGCCAGTATTCGCTGCGCATGACGCACTACCCGCACCAGGACGGGCCCATCGAGGACGAGTTCGGGTTGGCACCGCACACCGACACCAGCTTCCTGACCCTGCTGGCGCCCAACGACGTGCCGGGCCTCTCCATTCGCACGCAGAGCGGCAAGTGGATCGATGCGCCGGCGATTGCCGACGCCTATGTCGTGAACGGCGGCCAGATGCTGCAGCGCTGGACCAACGATGTCTTCCTGGCGACGCCGCATCGCGCCGTCAACCGGAGCGGCGGCGAGCGCTACGCCATCCCGTTCTTCTGCGACAGCAACATCGACTGGCCGGTGGCCGCGGTGCCGACGACCGTGGGACCGGACAAGCCGCCCAAGTACCCGACGACCTATTACAGCGACTACATGGTCTGGTACCAGAAGCGGAACTACGACGTGCTCAACGACGCCAACCGGCAAGCGGCCGAGTGAGCGACACGCAAACCATTCCCATCGTCGACCTGGGGCCCTACCTCGCCGGGGAACCGCGAGCCCTCGAACGCACGGCGCGCGAACTGCGCGTTGCGCTGACCGAGATCGGCTTCTACTTCATCGTCAATCACGGCGTGCCCGAGACGCTGATCCGCGGCGCCTTCCGCGAGGCCGCGCGGTTCCATGGCCAGCCGCTCGACAGGAAAATGGAGGTCAGGGTCGACAAGCACAATGTCGGCTACCTGCCGATGCGCGGCGATACCTTGCGCACCTCGACGGTGCAGACCGTCACCAAGGCCAATCTCAACGAAGCCTTCTTCATGGCGCGCGACCTGGCCGACGATCATCCCGACGTTTTAGCCGACCGGCGCTTCCGCAGCGCCAACCGCTGGCCCAGGGACCTGCCCGGCTTCCGCGAGGCCGTCGTCGGTTACTGCGATGCACTGGAGCGGCTGGTGGCGAAGCTGGTTCGGCTCTACGCGGTCGCTCTCGAGCTGCCGGCGGCCTACTTCGACGATCCGTTCCGCGAGTTCCAGTACAAGCTGCGAATGACGCACTATCCCTACCAGCAGGCTCTGGCCGACGACGAGTTCGGCATCGCCCCGCACACCGACACCAGCTTTTTGACATTGCTCGCCCCCAACGACGTGCCCGGCCTGTCGATCCGCACGCAAAGCGGCAAATGGATCGACGCGCCGGTCGTGCCCGCGGCCTTTGTCGTCAACGGCGGCCAGATGCTGCAGCGCTGGACCAACGACGTCTTCCTGGCGACGCCGCACCGCGCGGTGAACAGGAGCGGCGGCGAGCGCTATGCGCTGGCCTTCTTCTGCGACAGCCACATCGACTGGCCGGTGGCCGCGGTGCCGACCACGGTGGGGCCGGACCGGCCGCCGAAATACCCGACGACCTGGTACACGGACTACATGATCCAATACCAGAAACGGACGTATGACCTTCTGGCGGAGGCCAACCGGCAGGCGGCGGAATGACGCCTTCGGGCCGCTTCCCGGCCGGCCGCGACTCGGTCTAGAACCAAGCGGGGAAGCCGCCCACCAATCGCAAAAGCCTTCATTCCGGGCGGCCAGGGTAACAGAGGAAACGCCATGCTCGGCCTGATGCAAGACCGTCCGCTGCTGATTTCGCAGATCATCGACTTTGCCGGAAGGTACTACCCCGACGTCGAGATCGTGAGCCGCACGGTAGAAGGGCCGATCCACCGCTACGGCTACAAGGACGCGGCGAAACGCGCCAAGCAGCTGGCCGAGGCCCTGCAGGGGCTGGGCATCAAGCTCGGCGATCCCGTGGGCACCATCGCCTGGAACACCTATCGCCACTTCGAGCTCTATTTCGGCATCTCCGGCATCGGCGCCGTCCTGCACACGCTGAACCCGCGGCTGGCGCCCGAGCACGTCGCCTATATCGCCAACCACGCCGAGGACAAGGCGATCTTCGTCGACCTCAACCTGCTGCCGATCGTCGAGGGCGTGTGGCCGCATCTCAAGACGGTGAAGCATGTCGTGGTCATGACCGACCGCGCCCACATGCCGGCCTCGTCCAAGATCCCGGGCCTGCTGTGCTACGAGGAGCTGATCGCGGACAAGCCGGGCACGCTGAAATGGCCCGACTTCGACGAGAAGACGGCGTCGTCGCTCTGCTACACCTCGGGCACGACGGGCAACCCCAAGGGCGTGCTCTACTCGCACCGCTCGACGATGATCCATTCGATCATGGCGTCCAACGGCGCGGTGATCCCGATGAATCCCGACACCACCTTGCTGCCGGTGGTGCCGATGTTCCACGCCAATGCCTGGGGCCTGGTCTATGCCGCGCCGATGTGCGGCGCCAAGCTGGTCTTCCCCGGACCCAAGCTCGACGGCGCCAGCGTCTACGAGCTTCTCGACAAGGAGCAGGTCACCTTGAGCGCCGGCGTGCCCACGGTGTGGCTCGCCCTGCTCGAGTACTGCGCCCAGAACAAGTTCAAGATGTCGTCGGTCAAGCGCACCCTGATCGGCGGCTCGGCCGTGCCGCTCGCCATGATCGAGCGCTTCTGGAAGGAGCACGGCGTGGAAGTC
>DATGZZ010000173.1:0-15595 GCA_035296945.1 Reyranella sp. | reverse complement strand
CCGGAGCACCCGATCCTGAAGCACGCACCCGCGGTCGTCGCCTTCGAGGTCGCGGACACCGGGATCGGCATTCCGCCGGAGAAGCAGAAGATCATCTTCGAGGCCTTCCAGCAGGCCGACGCCAGCACCAGCCGCAAGTATGGCGGCACCGGCCTCGGCCTCGCGATCAGCCGCGAGCTCGCAATGCTCCTGGGCGGCGAGCTCACCCTGCGCAGCACGCCGGGCATGGGCTCGACCTTCACCCTCTACCTGCCCCTCACCTATATCGGCGCGCCCTCCGCCGCCGCGGCGCCGCGCGGGGCGGCCGTCTCCGCCGCCATCCGGCCGGCCGAGCGCGCCGTCGAACACGTGCCCGACGATCGCGCCAACCTGCAGCCCGGCGAACCGACGCTGCTGATCGTCGAGGACGATCCCAACTATGCCGGCATCCTGGTCGATGCCGCGCATGCCGCGGGCCTCAAGGCCCTGGTCACGGCGCGCGGCGCCGAGGCGCTCGACCTCGCGCTCGAGTACAAGCCGGTCGCCATGTCGCTCGACATATTCCTGCCCGACATGCTGGGCTGGAACGTGCTCAGCCAGTTCAAGCGCACGCTCGAGACGCGCCACATCCCGGTGCAGATCCTGAGCATGGACGAGGACCGCCAGCGGGGCCTGGCGCGCGGTGCCTTCTCCTACCTCAACAAGCCGACGACCAGCGAAGGCCTGAACGCGGCGCTTGCCCGCATCAACGACTATGTGCGGCCGCGCAAGAAGAAGCTGTTGATCGCCGAGGACAACGAGGCCGAGCGCTTCGGCGTCTCCGAACTGCTGTCGCATCCCGACATCGAGATCGCCACCGTCGATTCCGGCCGCGGCGCCCTCGACAAGCTGCGCTCGGAGCGCTTCGACTGCATGGTGCTCGACCTGCGCCTGCCCGACATGTCGGGCTTCGAGGTGCTGGAGGAGATCCAGAGGGACGCGGCGCTGGCCGATCTGCCGGTGGTCGTCTTCACTGGCCGCGAGCTCTCGGCCGAGGAGGATGCGCGGTTGCACACCATGGCACGCAGCATCGTGGTCAAGGGCGCGGCCTCGCCCGAGCGGCTGTTCGACGAGACCGCGCTCTTCCTGCACCAGGTCGCCGAAGACCTGCCCGAGGACAAGAAGCGCATGCTGGAGCGCCTGCACAGCTCCGACGAGATGCTGGCGGGCCGCACCGTGCTGGTGGTCGACGACGACACGCGCAACATCTTCGCGCTGTCGAGCGCGCTCGAGCGGCGCGGCATGCGCGTGCTGACGGCGACGACCGGCCACGAGGCCGTCTCGACGCTCGAACGCTCGCCCGAGGTCGCGATCGTGCTGATGGACATCATGATGCCCGAGATGGACGGCTACGAGACCATCGCGCTCATTCGCGGCAATCCCGCGCTCAGGCGGCTGCCGATCGTGGCGCTGACCGCCAAGGCGATGAAGGGCGACCGCGAGAAGTGCCTGGAAGCCGGCGCCTCCGACTACCTCGCCAAGCCGGTCAACACCGAGCAGCTGTTCTCGGCGCTGCGGCTGTGGCTGCACCGTTGAACGCCGCCAGCGGACTGCGCCCCGTGGTCAAGGACATCGACAAGGTCAACATCCTGCTGATCGACGATCAGCCGGCCAAGCTCTTGAGCTACGAGGTCATCCTCGGCGAGCTGGGCGAGAACCTGATCAAGGCCAACTCGCCGCAGGAGGCGCTGGGCCTCCTGCTCAAGACCGAGAACGTCGCCGTCGTGCTGATCGACGTGGTGATGCCCGGAATCGACGGTTTCCAGCTCGCCGCCATGATCCGCGAGCATCCGCGTTTCCAGCAGCTCGCCATCATCTTCGTGTCGGCCGTGCAGGTCGGCGAGACCGACCATCTGCGCGGCTACGAGATCGGCGCCGTCGACTACGTCTCGGTGCCGGTGGTGCCCAAGGTGCTGCGCGCCAAAGTGCGGGTGTTCGTCGACCTCTATCGCAAGACCCGCCAGCTCGAGGCGCTGAACGCCGAGCTCGAGGAACGGGTGACGGCGCGCACCGCCGAGCTCGAGGCGCAGACCGAACGCCTGCGCCAGAGCGAGGAGCGCCGCTCGATCGCGCTCTCGGCCGGCGACATGGGCTCGTGGGAGGTCGACATCGCGACCGGCCGCATCGAATGGGACGACGGCCCCTACCGGATCTTCGACGTCGATCCGACCTTCCAGCCGACCGTCGAGCGCATCGAGGCGATGATCCACCCCGACGACCGCGCCAAGAACTCGCTGTCAGCCATCCTCGAGGACGGGCTGTCGCGCTTCCAGGTCGAGTTCAGGATCGTGCGGCCGAGCGGCGAGGTACGCTGGTGCTACGGCGCCGGCATCATCTCGCGCGACGCCGCCGGCAGGCCGGTGCGCATGAACGGCGTCACCGTCGACATCACCGAGCGCAAGCGCGCCGAGGAGCGCCAAGTGCTGCTGGCGCGCGAGGTCGACCATCGCGCCAAGAACACGCTGGCCGTCGTGCTGTCTGTGCTGCGGCTCACCCGCGCGCCGACCACCGCGGACTTCATCACCGCCGTCGAGGGCCGCGTGCATGCCCTGGCCGCCACGCACAATCTGCTCTCCTCGACGCGCTGGGAGGGCGCCGACCTGCGCAAGATCGTCGAGGAGGAGATGGCGCCCTATCACGCCACGCACCGCCAGCGCGTGATCACCGACGGACCGGCCGTGGTGCTGCTGCCGGCGACGGCGCAGGCCGTGGCACTGGCGCTGCACGAGCTTGCCACCAACGCCGCCAAGTACGGCGCGCTGTCGACCGACACCGGCACGTTGACCGTGAGCTGGACGACCGGCGACGACGCCCTGATGCTCGACTGGATCGAGACCGGCGGTCCGCCGACGACCGAGCCGGCACGGCTGGGCTTCGGCCTCACCATCGTGCGATCCAGCATCGAGGCGCAATTCCGCGGCGGCGTCAGCTATGACTGGCGGCCCGATGGCCTGCGTTGCCACCTTTCCATCCCGGCCGCCCAGATCGCCATCGCCCGGGCGCCCGCGGAAGCACCGGCCGAGGCGCCGGCCGACCATCAGCCGCGCCGCAGCCTCGCCGGCATGCGCCTGCTGGTGGTCGAGGACGAGCTTCTGGTGAGCATGCTGCTGGAGGACATCCTGACCGACCTCGGCGCCGAGGTCGCGGGTCCCTACGGCCGGCTCGCCGATGGCCTGGCCGCGGCCAAAGTCGAGCGCTTTGACGGCGCCATCCTCGACCTCAACCTCGCCGGCCAGCAGGCCGAGCCGCTGGCCGATCTCCTGCTGGCGCGCGGCGTGCCGTTCGTGTTCATCACCGGCTATCAGCGCGACAGCATCGACCGGCGCTACGCCAACGTGCCGGTGCTGCCCAAGCCGATCGATGCCGCGGCGCTCGAAGGCGTGCTGCTCACCCTGCTGGGCGGCGAGCAGCTGATGCGCGCAGCCGAGGGCGGCTAAACGCTGGCCACAGCCTTGCTGTCATCCCGAGCGTAGCGAGGGACCTTTCTGATCCCTAAAGGCCCCTCGCTGCGCTCGGGGTGACAGATGTTAGGATGCGCCGATGTCCATCGTCCTCAGCGAGAATTTCCGCGCGCTGTTCTATGCGCCGTTCTATGCCGCCTACGCCACCGGCGCGTTCCGCGATGCCGGCGTCGAGGTGGCCCTGCGGCCGTCGCCCGATCCCCCCGCCGCCGCGCGGGCGCTGCGCTCGGGCGAGGTCGACGTGATGTGGGGCGGACCGCTGCGCGTCATGATCGTGCATGACAGCGAACCCCATGCCGATCTCGTCTGCTTCGCCGACGTCGTGGCGCGCGATCCGTTCTTCGTGATCGGTGCCCGGCCGCGACCCGATTTCCGCCTGGCCGACCTCGCCAAGGCGAGGTTCGCCTCGGTGTCCGAAGTGCCGACGCCGTGGATCTGCCTGGCCGACGATTTGCGCCGGGCCGGCGTCGACCCCGACCGGCTCGACCGCGTCTCGGGTCGGTCGATGGCCGACAATGCCGCGGCGATCCGCGCCGGCACGCTCGACGCCGCGCAGCTCTTCCAGCCCTATGCCGAGGAACTTTTGGCCTCGGGCGCTGGCCACCTCTGGTACGCCGCCGCCACGCGCGGCCTCACCGCCTACACCACGCTGGTGACGCGCCGCATCACGCTCGAGCGCCGCGCCGACGATCTCCTGAAGATGACCCAGGGCCTGCACCGCACGCTCGGCTGGTTCGCCGCCATGCCGGCCGTCGAGATCGCCCGCGCGTTGAAAAGCTATTTCCCCGACGTGACTGAGCCGATCTTCGCCGGCGCCATCGACCGCTATCGCAAGCTCGGCCTGTGGGGCCCCGATCCGGTGATCCGCCGAGAGGGCTACGACCGCCTGCACGCCGCCATGCGCGCCGCGGGCACGCTCAGGCACGACATCCCCTACGAGCTCTGCGTCGATACCAGCCTGGCCGAGCGCGCAAGGTCATGATGGGAGCGCGGGTCTCTGGCCCGCGCTCCCCTTCACGGCTTGATCGTCACGCAGCCCGGATCGATCGCCTCGTTGGCGATCGCCACGAAGCGCTCCAGCGGGCAGGCCTTTTCGTGGGCGTCGCTGGCGCAGGCCGGCAGGTCGACTGCCATCATGCTGGGCGGATGTTCGACGTCGAGAACCTGCACCTTGCGCATCTGGTCGAGCGTCTGCGCGTAGTAGGCGAGCCGCACGTAGCGCCGGCCGCTCCGCACCTCGCGCAGCAATTCGAAGGCCAGCGCGCCGCCGGGCGAGGCCTCGTTCGGCTGGAAGCCCGGGATCTGCCAGCCGACGTTGAGCAGCCGCGAGACGGTGGCGATGTTGGTGTCGTGGCCGACCAGCAGGCCAAGCCGCACCGGCTCGGCCAGCCCCTGCAGGCCCGGGAACTTGTGGCCGTTCTGCAAGGTGGCGACGATCTGCGTCATCAGGTTGGAACCGTGCTGGCGGGCGATCGGCAGGGTCTTGTGCGCGAGGTCGAACTCGAGGCGATGGATCTTGAGCAGGTTCTCGAGGTCGGCATCGCCCGACAGGCGGCCCCAGGCGACCTGGGCGGCGGGCATGCCTTCGGCGCTTTGCATCAGGAAGCTCTCGGCCGCCGACGAGCCGATGCCGATCGGTCCCGAGACGCTGACCCAGCCGCCTGAGCCGGTGTTGACCGACGGCGCCACCGACGGCAGGCCGCAGTAGCGGCCGGGGGCCGTCTGGCCGGGCGGGCAAAGGATCGCCTGCATTGCACTGAGCTGAGGCGCGTATTCGCGTAGCACCGAATCGAAATTGCCGCCGATGCGCGCCAGCACGGCGGCGCGGTTGGCCGCGGGAGCCATCGGGCAGGACGGCGAGGGCTGCGGATGGAACAGGGGATCGGGAACGGTGAAGTCGTCCTGGTTGCGCAACAGCGGGTTGGCGCACCCCGGATACATGCCGTTCAGCAGGGCCGCCCCCGTGAGGCGCGTGCGCTGGTCGATGTCGGTCCACGCCGCGACCGTGTTGGGCGGCGGGCAGATCGACGCCTCCATCAGGCCGCGTCCGCCATAGAGCACGCGGTAATAGCGGCCCATCAGGCGCATCAGCTCGGCGCCGCGCGGCGACAGGAAGCCGGGAGGGACCGGCCATACCGGCCACGGCGTGGCGACGTGCCTGTCCAGCTCCTCGTTGGACTTGATCGGCGGGCGGACGCCATGCCGCGACAGCAGGATCGCCCGCTCCATCTGCCAGCCCGGCGGAATCGGCAGGATCTGGGCAGCTGCGGGTTCGCCCAGCAGCAGGCCGAAGATGACGACAACGAGAACGCGGATGCGCATAGCACTCCCCCCAAGGGGGACTATGCCGTCACCCGCGACGCGGCCTCAAGTCGGATCGGCCCTTAAGTCGGATCGGCCCTCAAGTCGGATCGGTCTGCCGCCGGCTCTGGTGCGCCGATTCGGCCGACGTGCCGGTGATCGGCGAGCGCCCCCGCCCGTCGTCGCTGTCGGAGGGCGCCACCGGACGGACGGCGATCTGCAGCTCATGGGCGCCGATCAGGGCATCGATCGCCCGCTGCCGCTGCTCCTCGTTGGGCACCGATCCGCGGGCAATGACCGTGCCGTGCTCGACTTCCAGGGCGAGGTTGCGCGTATCCACCCCCACCGTCGTCAGGCGGTCCAGAAGCTTCTCGCGGATGGTCTCGTCGCGATTGTTCATCGGGTCCTCCGGTCGTTCCCGAGTCGAACGTCCGGAGGCGATGATTGTTGCGGCCCGACGGCAAGATTGCCGGCCAGGAGTCGGCGTGGCCGGGCGGCGGCCGAGATGTTAGTTTTCGCACCATGCCCGTCCATTGGACGATTTCCCACCCTCAACGGCTGGTCGTCGCCGTCGCCAAGGAGCCGGTGACGGTGGCCGACATGGAGCAGTATTTCGCCGGCGTCACCGCCGACGGCGGCATGGCCTATGCCAAGATCTTCGAAATCACCCATTCGCCACTGGCGATCTCCGAGGACAACCTCAGGGCGCTCGGCCAGCGCGTCATGTTCTATGCCCAGCATGGCCAGATCGGGCCACTCGCCATCGTCGCAGCCTCCGACGAGAGCTATGCGCAAGCCCAGATCTTCGCCAATGCCGCGACCGTCAAACGGCCATTGCAGATCTTCCGCGAGCTGCACGCCGCGCGGCAGTGGCTCGACGCGCAGGCGACGCCGTCCTAGAAGATCGCCGTGTTCGTCCTGCATGCGCCTACGCTGCATTTCGTTGCCGTCCTGGTCACCCTGGTGGCGGCCGGGGTGTCGCTGCTCACCTGGTATCATCATCGCGACGGGCCCGGCCTGCGCGGCTGGGCGCTCGCCCTGTTGCTGGGCAGCGCCGGCACCTTCCTGTTCGGTCTGCGCGGACCGGACGCCTCCTTCCGCTTCATCCTGATCGGCGACGCGCTGTTCGTCGCGGGCTTTGCCACCATGTGGCTGAGCATGCGCCGCTTCAACGATCCGGCGGTGGGCGCCGAGCTCGCCGGGGTGATCGTCGCGGCCATCGTGATCGTCTTCGTCGCCCTGTTCACGCTCGCCTGGCAGGTCGCCCCGGTGGCGCGTGCCCAGTCGATCGTCTTCTCTCTGTTCGTCTTCATCCTGGCCTCGCTGGCGGCCTGGGAGACCTGGCGCGGCCGCCAGCTCGACGGCTTGCGCAGCCGGCCGATCGCCGCTCTTGCGCTCGCCGGCATCGCCGTCGCCCGGCTGGCGCAGGCGGTGATGGTGTCCGCCGACGGCCTGGACGTGATCGAAACGGAGGTCGTCGTCATCGCCCAGGGCTATGCCCTTTATTTCACCACCGCCTGCATCCTCGTGGTGACGTTCGGCCTGGTGCTGATGGCCCACGAACGCTTCGAGCGGCAGAGCGTGATCTCGACCGAGGCCGGTCGCGCCGCCGAATAGCGGCCGGCGATTCGCCGCTGTGAGCGGCCAATGCTAGGGTCGATCGACAATCAATGGGGGTTTTGATGCGGGCGATCTGGGCGGGCATTGCATCGGCGTTTGTGGTGCTGTGGCTGGCGACGGCGGCTTGGGCGCAGAACGGGCTCGAGCGCTTCGAGAAGGAGCTGAAGCCGCAGCTCGAGCTGAAGACCTTCACTTACGCCAACTCAGCCCCGCTCGGCAGCTCGGGCTTCGTGCTGAATGACGTCGTGGCCGTCATTCCCGCCAATGCCGCGACCGGCGACAAGGAGAGCACGGTCAAGATCCAGAAGGTGACGGTCGAGGCGCTCGACTTCGACCGCATGAAGAAGGATGCCAAGGACGACGAGGCGCCGCGCTTCGCCAAGCTCAAGCTGGAAGGCATGACCGGCGACGACGAGATGTTCACCGTCTTGCAGCCCTACGGCGTGCCCAACGTGCCGTTCGACATCGCCCTCGACTACACCCTCGACCCGGCGACCAAGGTGCTCGACGTCAAGACGCTGGAGATCGCCATGCGCGGCCAGGCCAGGTTCGTCCTGTCGCTGGCGATGGACGGCATCAGCGGCATGGCCGGCGCCAAGGACGACGCCCGGCTGCGCACCGCGTCGCTCACCGTCGACGACACCGGCCTGCTCGCCAAGCTCCTGCCGGCGTGGGCCAAGGAAGAAGGCGTGCAGCCCGACGAGCTGGTGCAGACCGCGCTGACGGGTCTCGCCGCCTTCGCCGCCCAGCAGGGCCCCGACACCTTGAAGTCGCTCGACGCGGTGGCCTCCTTCGTCGCCGACTGGAAGGCGCCCAAGGGACCCCTGGTGCTGGGGCTGAAGCCGGCCAAGACCGCGGGCCTCTCCGATCTCGACAAGGTGGCGTTGCCCGACGCGCTCACGACCGAGTTCGGCTTCACCGCCACGTATCCCGGCACCAAGGCAGGGGCGGCCAAGGCCGGTCCGAAGTAGGAGTCGAAAACAAAGGGAGGGAACGATGAAGCGGCGAACGCTCGTTGCCGCCGGCTTGGTGTTGCCGGCATTGCGGCCAACCCTGGCGCAGGATGCCTATCCGTCCAAGCCCGTGCAGATCTTCGTGCCGTTTCCGCCGGGCGGGGTGGCCGACATCACCGCGCGGCCACTCGCCCATGTGATGGGGCGCCTCGCCAAGCAATCGATCGTGGTGGTGAACAAGCCCGGCGCCGGCGGCTCGGTGGGCGCCGCGCAAGCCGCGCGCGCTGCACCCGACGGCTACACGCTCCTGCTGGCGCTGTCGTCGATCTCGGTGCTGCCGGTCGCCGATCGCCTGCAAGGACGGCCGGCGGCCTACGAGCTTGACCAGTTCGCGCCCGTCGCCCTGATCAGCGCCGATCCGACGGTGCTGGTCGTGCGCGCCGACGGTCCCTACAAGACACTGAAGGACCTCGTAGATGCTGCCAAGGCCAAGCCCGGCACGATCAACTACGGCTCGTCGGGCGTGTACGGCACGCTGCATGTGGCGATGGAGATCTTCGCCCAGGCCGCGGACATAAAGATGTTCCACATCCCCTATCAGGGCGGCGGCCCGGCCGTGGCGGCGCTGCTCGCCGGCCAGATCGATGCGCTGGCATCAGGGCCGGCGCCGGCGATCGGCCAGATCAAGGCCGGCAAGATGCGCGCGCTCGCGGTATGGGGCGACAAGCGGCTGGCGGCCATGCCCGACGTGCCCAGCATGAAGGAGCTGGGCTACGACGCCACCTTCTACATCTGGTCGGGCCTGTTCGCGCCCGCCGCTACGCCGCAGCCGGTGATGACGGCGCTGCGCGAGCTGGTGAAGCGCACGGTCGAGGATCCTGAATTCAAGGAGGCGATGGCCAAGGTCGAGACGCCGATCGCCTATCTCGACGCGCCGCAGTTCAAGACCTTCCTCGACCGCGACGCTGCAATGCTCAAGGTCGCGGTCGAGCGCATCGGCAAGGTGCCGGAGAACTGAGCTCAGCGAAGCGCGGACCGCGGGCGTCCCGCCCGCCTCATGATTCATGAGCGGGCCAGAGGCCCGCGGTCCGCGCTTCGCTGGAGACTCTAATTCTGATACGGCGTGCGCAAGCGCTGGATCTCGGCGTCGCTGGGCCGATATGCCGGAGCCGCCGGATCGAACCGTGTCCAGCCCTGCCCGCGATAGGCGCCGCGCCGCTCGACCGGATCGATCGGCCGATGGCGGTTCATGATCTGCTGCACGAAGGCCACGTTGCTGTCGGCCGTGCGTACGCTGACCAGAGTGCCGCCGCGGCGCACGGCCTCGCAGTAGACATGTGCCTCCTCTTCCGGCACGCCCGCGCTCACCAGCGCGCCGACGACGCCGCCGGTCACCGCGCCCGCTGCGGCGCCCACCGCCGTCGCCGCCAACGCCCCCGCCGCGACCACGGGGCCTAGGCCCGGAATGGCGATGACGCCAAGCCCGGCCAGCAGGCCGGCTGTGCCGCCCAAGGCCGCGCCCACGCCGGCGCTCGGTCCCGCCGCCGACGGCTCCTCGATGCGGGCGGTCTCGTCGCAGATGTACTTGTTGGCGATCAGGTTGATGTCCGAGCTCTTGATGCCGGACGTCTCGAGATCGGCCACGACCTGGCGGGCCTGGCCGTAGGTGTCATAGACGCGCGTGATGGTCTGCATGATCGATTCCTCCTATTGGCTGACGACGTTGCCCTTGAAGTCGACGGCGACCTTGACGCTCTTGCCGTCCTTCATGGCGCTGCCGCGCCACACGCCGTCACCGTCCTTGGCGAGCGACGACACGCTGGTGAATCCGGCAGCGACGGCGCGATCCTTGGCCTGTCCTTCGGTGAAGCTGTTGGCGCCCTTGAGCGGCGCGCCGGGCTCGGGCGCCTTGGCCATGAAGATGTCGCTCTGGCAGGACTTCATGAATTCCTGCTGGGTGATGCGGCCATCGACCGGCGTCACGTGAGCGCGCACGCGATAGTAGGCGAGGTAGCGATCGGCCTCGGGCCCCACCAGGACGCCGTCGTTATTGCCGTCGGCGCTCTTCCACTGGGCTGCGCAATCGGCCTCCGAGGCGGCCCAAGCGGATGCCGGCCAGGCCGCCCAACAGGCCACGAGCACGGCAAGTGCAGATTTTCTGCTCATCACTCGTCCTCCACATCTTGTGGGTCGGGCTGTTCCGGATGAACGAGACCGCGGGCAACCCGTTCCGTCGGGGGTGCGTTCCTAAGGTGGCAGCGCCCAATCCCGGGCGGTGTCGCAAGCCAACGGAGGGCTAGCGATGAACGATCCCAAGGACCGCAACCCACAGCAGTCCCCGCAGGACCGTGACCAGCAGCAGCGCGAGCGCCAACAGCGCCAGCAGCAGCAGCGCCAGAATCGGCAGCAGCCGAACCAGCAGCCCAATCAGCAGCCGAGCCAGAAACCCAATCCTCAGCAGATGGACGAGTAGCATCTTGTCCTGAGCATCAGGGAATGCCCGCCAGCCGGCGGGCATTCCTTATCCAGGGAGAGCGACAATGATGAACCCTCCGCGCGAGCCGTCGCCCGTACCACCGCCGCCGGGCAAGACCGATCCGATCCCGCCCGAGTTGCCGCAGCCCGGCGGACCGCAGCCCGAGGACGTGCCGCCCCCGCCGCCTCATCCGACGGGTCCGCCGGCGCCAGTCGCGTGAGCTTTACTTGTCTCGCCGTCGAGACGGGATCATGAAGAGCGGATCGTAAAACGTCTCGGAGATACAAATGAATTTCGATGCCCTCGCGGTAACCTGGTCACCGCGCCTGCTCAGCATTCTGCGAATCATGTCCGGCCTTCTGTTCCTGCAACACGGCACGGCCAAGCACCTGAAGTTTCCGACCGTGCCGATGTTCGCCAAGCTCGATCCGATGTCGCTGCCGGGCATCGCGGGCTACCTGGAGCTGGTCGGCGGCGTGCTGTTGATCCTGGGACTGTTCACCCGGACGACGGCGTTCATCCTGTCCGGCATGATGGCGGTGGCCTACTTCATCGGCCACGCGCCGCGCGGCTTCTATCCCATCCTCAATCAGGGCGAGTTGGCGGTGCTGTATTGCTTCGTTTTCCTATATATCGCGGCGGCCGGTTCCGGTCCGTGGAGTCTCGACGCGATGCGGCGCAAGTAAGCGCTTAACGACCCTTCATTTGGACGGTAAGTGAGGACGGCCGCCGGTTGGGCGGCCGTCTTGTTGTGCGTCAGGAGGAAGCATCTTGCTTAAGCGTCGCCATTTCACCGCCCTCGCCGGCACCACCGCTCTCGGCGCGCCGATGGTCGCGCGTGGCCAGGCGCGCTGGAAGCCGGAGAAGCCGATCACGATCTACAATCCCTTCGCCGCGGGCGGCGTGACCGACGTGCACATCCGCATGCTGGGCGAGACGGTCACCAAGGTGCTGGGCCAGCAGGTCATCGTCGACGTCAAGGCGGGCGCCGCCGGCACCTTGGCGCCGGCCATGCTGGTCAACGCCAAGCCGGACGGCCAGACGCTCGCCTGCATGAGCATCAACAGCCTGCGCTATCCCCACTATCAGAAGACGACCTGGGATCCGCTGAAGGACTTCACCTACATCAGCGGGCTCTCGGGCTACACCATGGGCATCGTCGTGAAGTCGACGGCGCCGTGGCAGACGCTCGAGGACCTGATCGCCGCCGGCAAGAAGGAGCCCGAGAAGTACAATTTCGGCACTTCGGGCATCGGCGGCACCGGCCAGCTCATGATGATCGAGGTCGATCAGGCGACCGGCGCCAGGTTCACGCACGTTCCCTACAAGGGCGGCGCGGAATGGATGCAGGCGCTGCTGAGCGACCAGGTGCATTTCCTGGCCGACGCCTCGCAATGGGCGCCGTTCGTTGACAACGGCCAGTGCCGCATCCTCGCGCTCGCGACTGAGCAGCGCCTCGAGAAATACAAGGACGTCCCGACCCTGATCGAGCGCGGCATCAACGTCGTGGGCCAGAGCCCCTACGGCATCGTCGGCCCCAAGGGCATGCCGCCGGAGGTCGTCGATTCGATCTATCTCGCCTTCAAGGAGGCGATGGGCGAGCCCAAGGTCAACGAGTACCTGGCGAAGTTCCTCCAGCTGCCGTGGTACAAGAACCCGGCCGAGTACCGCGCCTTCGCCGAGAAGTACTATGTCGAGGTGAAGCCGCTGCTCATCAAGGCGGGACTGGCGCAGGGTTAATGTCTTTGCAAGGCAAAAATCGAGTTCCTCTCCCCCGCTAGGGGGAGAGGCTAGGTGAGGGGGTTTCGAAGGCTGTCTGTAACCCCCTCACCCAACCTCTCCCCCTAGCGGGGGAGAGGAGTCGACGAGGAGTGCGCAGAGGGAGAAACGGCATGGCGCTCAAAAGAGTGGCGCTCGAGATCGGCATGGGCACCGACATCCGCGGCGGTGATTACACCAAGGCCGCTGTCCGGGCATTGCGCGATGCGCTGTGGCACAACTCGCTCACCGTCGCCACGGCGGTCGGCAAGTCGAGCGACGACATGCAGGTCGAGGTGCTGATCGGGGTCCCGAAGCCCGAGCTGGTCGACAAGAACGAGGTGCTGGCGGTGCTGCCGCACGGCACCGGCACCGTGAAGGTCGTCGAAGGCGGCCTCGAAATCCCCAACGAAGCTGGCACGGACAAGACGGTGATCGCCCAGGCGGCCGCCGTCGTCCGGCTCGATCTCTAAGGAGCCCGCGATGCCCGCGAAACGCGTGATCCTCGAGCTCGGCACCGGCAACGACCTGCACGGCGGCGACTACACCAAGGCGGCCCTGCGCGCCGTGCAGGACGCCCTGCATCACAGCTCGCTCGCCATGATTAGAAGCCTCAAGGTGAACCCCAAGACCGGCATGTTCGTCGACGTCACGATCGGCGTGCAGCAGCCGGACAAGGTCGACCTCGAGAAGGTGCGGGCATCGCTACCGCACGGCATCGTCACGGTGAAGGCGGTCAAAGGCGGTCTCGACGTGCCCGATCCCGAGAACAACGACCCAGCCGTGATTGCCAGTGCCGCCGTGTGCGTGCGGCTGGAGCTGCCCTAGGGAGGGAAAACCCGTGCTGCTCTACGAACACCCGCTCTCGTCCTACGCCCAGAAGGTCAAGATCGCGCTGCGCGAGAAAGGCCTCGACTTCACGGCCGAGACACCGCCCGCCCTGGGCTCGGGCAAGGCCGAAGGCCCGTTCGCGGCAGCGAGCCCGCGCAACGAAGTGCCGGCGCTGATCGACGGCGACGTGAAGATCTTCGATTCGACCATCATCCTCGAATATCTCGAGGACAAGTTCCCCTCCCCGCCTCTGCTGCCGCGCGACCCCGCCCAGCGCGCCAAGGCACGCATGATCGAGGAGGTCTGCGACACGCTCTACGAGGCGATCAACTGGGGCCTGAGCGAGATCCGCTGGTTCAAGCGTGCCGAAGGCGAGCAGGCCGAGAGGATGACGGCCATCGCCCAGCGCCAGACCGCCGAGCTGCAGGCCTGGCTCACCGACAAGCTCGGCACGGCCCAGTGGTTCAATGGTGAAAACTTCGGCTGGGCCGATCTCAGCGTGGCGCCCTACGTCAATCGCTCCTTCCACTATGGGCTCGGCACGCCAGTCGATTCGCCGCTCGAGGCCTGGCGCGCCCGCATTCGCGAGCGCCCTTCCGTTGCCGCCACCTTCCGTGAGTTCGAGGCCGCTACCGAGCGCATGGGCGATGCGGCCGGCCGCCTGGCATCGGGTGCGATCCGCCGCGAATACCGCGACCACCGCCTGGAATGGATGATGAAGTCGGGCGGCGTGCAGGTCGTGCTCGACGGGCTGGCGAAGAACAACATCCGATTCACCTGGCCGTTGGGTTAAAGAGGAGACGTCGGCGTGAAACAGGTCGTCCAGGTACCGGGCGTGCTGCCCTATGAGCCGTTCGGTTTCACCAACTGCGTGCGCTTCAAGGACGTGCTTTATCTGTCCGGTATCTCGGCGATCGACCCTGAGGGCAAGGTCGTCGGCACCGACATCGAGACGCAGACCCAGGCGACCTACCGGAACATCCAGAAGGTGTTGCGGGCGGCCGGTTCGGACCTCGATCAGATCCTGCAGATGACAAGCTTCGTCGTCGATCTGCCCGCCAACGGCTCGGGCTATGTCGCGGTCCGCAAGAAGATCCTGACCCGGCCCTCCTACACCAGTGCGACGATCGGCGTGTCGGCGCTCATGGTGCCCGGACTTCTTCTCGAGGTGCAGTGTACGGCCGCAACGCCGTAACCCAAGAGAACTGGAGGAACGACCATGCACCGCAGCGATGACCGAATTCTCACCACCCATGTCGGCAGCCTGCCGCGCAACGCCGTGCTGACCGACCTTCTGATCCGCGACGAAAACGGCGAGAAAGTGGATCGCGCCGAGCTCAGGCGGCAAAGCGAGAGTGCGGTGCGCTACGTCGTCGAGAAGCAGGTGGCCAGCGGCGTCGACATCGTGAACGACGGCGAGCAGCCGCGGGTCGGCTTCCAGACCTACGTGGCCCAGCGCATGCAGGGCTTCGGCGGCGAGTCCAAGCGGCCGCGGCCGCGCGATTACACGGATTTCCCGTCGCTGCTCGCCCAGCTGCCCCACCGCTATCCCCGGCGCGCCAAGGTGTCGAACGCGCCTCAGGCGATCGCCGAGGTTCGTTACGAAGATCTCGGCCCCGCCGAGGACGAGTGCCGCATGTTCCGCGCGGCGCTCGGCAAGCTGCCGTCGCCGCCGCTCGCCACGTTCATGACGGCGGCCTCGCCCGGCATCATCGCCACCACGATGCTGAACGCCCATTACGACAGCCACGAAGCCTATGTCTTCGCGTTGGCGCGCCAGATGCGCAAGGAATACGAGCTGATCGCGCGCGACTTCATCCTGCAGATCGATGCGCCCGACCTCGCACTCGAACGCACCACGCTTTTCCAGGACAAGAGCGTCGCCGAGTTCATCAGGATCGCCGAGATGCATGTCGCCGCGCTGAACGAGGCGCTGGCCGGCATTCCGCGCGACCGCATTCGCCTGCACTGTTGCTGGGGCAACTACGACGGACCGCACATCCACGACGTGCCGCTGGCCGACATCTTCCCGGTGCTGACCCAGGCCAAGGTCGGCGCGCTCTCGATCGAGTTCGCCAACCCGCGCCATCAGCACGAATATGCCGCCCTCAAGCAAGCCAGGCTGCCGCCCGAGTTCCTGCTGCTGCCAGGCGTCATCGATACCAAGACCAATTTCG
>DATGZZ010000172.1:0-6262 GCA_035296945.1 Reyranella sp. | reverse complement strand
CCGGCCTCACCATCCTCGAGATGAGCCGCATTGCCGGCATCCCACACGCCTCGGTGTGCGGTGGCCGCGGCCGCTGCTCGACCTGCCGAGTGCGCATCGGTGGCCCCGATCGCGCCAAGCTGCCCGAGGCGTCGCCTGAGGAGCAGAAGGTGCTGGCGCGGGTCGGCGCGCCGGCCAACGTACGACTGGCTTGCCAGCTTCGCCCGCCGCCCGGCCACTATCGCGTGACGCCGCTGCTGCCGGCGTCGGCCGGGCCCGTCGAAGCTTATCGCCGCCAGCCCCAGGCTCATGGCGGCGAGCACTACGTCGCCATCCTGTTCGCCGACATCCGCGGCTTCACCTCGATCTCCGAAGGCAAGCTGCCCTACGACGTGGTGTTCCTGCTCAACCGCTATTTCCGCGCCACCGGACAGGCCATCGAGGCGGCGGGTGGCCGGCTCGACAAGTTCATCGGCGACGGCGTGATGGCGATCTTCGGCCTCAACAGCGAGCCGCAGGTCGCCTGCCGCCAGGCCCTCGATGCGGCACAGCGCATGGCCGCCGCGCTCGACGATCTCAACGAGGCAATGTCGGGCGACATCGACCAGCCCCTGCGCATCGGCATCGGCCTGCATTCCGGCCCGACCATCGTCGGCGAGATGGGCTACGCGCGCGCCACGCATCTGACGGCGATCGGCGACACGGTGAACATCGCCAGCCGCCTGGAGACGCTGACCAAGGAATTCACCGCCGAGCTGGTCGTCTCCCAGGAGCTGCTGGACCGCGCCGGGATCGACCTTGGCGCCTATGAGAGCCACGACGTCGAAATCCGCGGCCGGCAGGGCCGTTTGACGGTGCGCGCCGTCAAAAAAGTCGCCGAACTCACGGCAATGTCATGAAATTTTCGTTGCTCGCCGGACGAGCCTGGCGAGAATCCGGCAACCTGAGGAGGTGGATCATGCGCCCGACCATTCTTGCCGCAGCAGCGGTGCTCACTCTCGGCCTTCCCGCCCTCTCCTTCGCCGCCGGCGGTGGCGCCGACTCGCCCAGGCCGGCTGCCGCGCCCGCGACGCCGGCCGATCCGAATTTCGCGCAGGCGAAGGCGATGATCGAGGCCAGGAACTACGCCAATGCGATCCCGCTCCTGCAGCAGGTCGTGCAGCGCGACCCGCGCAACGCCGATGCCTACAACCTGCTGGGCTTCGCCACGCGCGCGTCCGGCAACCCGCGCGGCTCGCTGCAGTACTATCAGCAGGCGATGGCCATCGACGCGCGCCATCTCGGGGCGCACGAGTATCTCGGCGAAGCCTACCTGATGCTCGACCAGCCGGCCGAAGCCGACAAGATGCTGGCGCGGCTCGATTCGCTCTGCGTTTTCGGCTGCACCGAGTACCGCATGCTCAAGACGGCGATCGCCAACTACAAGCAGGGCAAGAAGCCGACCAACTGACGTCTCGCAGCTCGCCGCAGTCCCACCTCACCCTGAGGAGCGCACGAAGTGCGCGTCTCGAAGGGTGGGCAACAGTCTTGATGTTGCCCACCCTTCGAGACGCCTATCGCGCATGTGAATGCGCGTAGCTGCGCACGGCTCCTCAGGGTGAGGTGGGCCGTGGTGCTGGTGTTTCCAGTTCCCCTCTAATGGGCGACGAGCAACGGCACGGTCATGCTGGCCAGCAAGGTGCGGCTGGCGCCGCCCAGCACCCATTCGCGCATGCGCGAATGGCCGTAGAGGCCCATGACGACGAGATCGGCATCCTGATCGGCGGCGCGTGACAGGATGACCCCGCCGATATCCGAATCGCCCGCCGTGTCACGCTTGATGACGGCTCTTACGCCGTGGCGGGCAAGCCATGTGGCGACGCCCACACCCGGCCCTTCAGGATCGCCATCGTTCCTGGGATCGACAAGCAGGATGATCACCTTGTCGGCCTTCTTGAGGATGGGAAGCGCACCGGTCACCGCCCGCGCCGCTTCGCGGGTGCCGTTCCAGCACAGCATCACCGTCTTTCCGGGCGGCTTGGTCACGCCGATATGGGGCACGATGAGCACCGGCCGTTCGCTCGCGATGACGACCGTCTCGGCAAGGTCCGATGGCGTTGACGTTGCCGCGGCCTCCGGTTCGGCCTGCCCGACGATCACCAGGTCGGCGTAGCGGGCATGGGCCGCCACGATCTCCTCGGTGAGCCCATCGGTCACACGCCACTCGCTTGAAAGACTGGTGCCACCGATGAAATCCCGGAAAGCCGCCGTGGCGAGGGCCTCGTCGGCCTTCGCGGCGTTCTCGTAGGTCCGGTAGAGGCTGTCCATGGCCGGACCGGCATCGGTGAAGGCCGGCGCCTGGAACGGCCGGCGGACATAGAGCCCCGTGACATGCGCTATGGAGCGTGCCGCCAGATCAGCCGAGAGCTTGAGCCGCGCCGGCGCGCTGCGGCCGGTATCGACATGCACGAGCATTGTCTTGAAACCCATGAGCGTCCTCCTGGGTGCTCGATGACAACGGTTGAGGAAGGGCGAAGGATGCGAAATTGGTCCCATGCACCGGCCGGCGCGACCCTTTCCCCTCGCGGCTTCCGCCCGCTATGCTTGGCGCCCATATAAACGCCCGTTTACGCCGCCGCTTTCGGAGGGCCTTCCGCGATGACCGTCGCCACTCCCGTCCCGCTGGTTTTTGGAGACTACGCGCTGGAGGACCGCTACCGCCTCGACAAGGGCCGGGTCTACATGACCGGCATCCAGGCGCTGGTGCGCCTGCCCATGATGCAGCGCCAGCGCGACCTCGCCGCCGGCCTCAACACGGGCGGCTTCATCTCGGGCTATCGCGGCTCGCCGCTGGGCATGTACGACCACGCGCTGTGGACGGCCAAGAAGTACCTCAAGGACAACAACATCCACTTCCAGCCGGGCATCAACGAGGACCTCGCCGCCACCGCGGTGTGGGGCACCCAGCAGGTCAACCTGTTCCCCGGCGCCAAGGTCGATGGCGTGTTCTCGATCTGGTACGGCAAGGGTCCCGGCGTCGACCGCTCGATGGACGTGCTGAAGCACGGCAATGCCGCCGGCTCCTCGGCGCACGGCGGCGTAATCGTGCTGGCGGGCGACGATCACGGCGCGCAATCGTCGACGCTGCCGCATCAGAGCGAGCAGGTATTCTCCGCCGCGATGATCCCGGTGATCAATCCGGCGAACGTGCAGGAATATCTCGACTTCGGCCTGCTTGGCTTTGCGCTGTCGCGCTACTCGGGTTGCTGGATCGGCTTCAAGGCGATCTCCGAGACAGTCGAGTCGGGCGCCTCGGTGTGGGTCGATCCCGAGCGCATCAAGATCGTCATGCCGACCGACTTCCAGCTGCCGCCGGGTGGCCTCGGCATCCGCAATCCCGATCCGCCGATGGAGGCGGAGAAGCGCCTGCATGGACCGAAGATGGCGGCGGTCAAGGCGTTCGTGCGCGCCAACGGCTTCGACCGAACGGTGATCGATCCGCCCCAATCAGGTACCAGGGCGCGCATCGGCATCATGACCACGGGCAAGGCCTATCTCGACACGCGCCAGGCCCTGGAGGATCTCGGCATCAGCGACGAGCGCGCGAAGGCGCTGGGCATCCGCCTCTACAAGGTCGGCATGACCTGGCCGCTGGAGCCGGAAGGCGCGCGCCGCTTCGCCGAGGGCCTGCAGGAAGTGATCGTCATCGAGGAGAAGCGGTCCAACCTCGAGGAGCAGCTCGTCCACCTTCTCTACAACATGCCGGCCGACAGGCGGCCGCTGGTGATCGGGAAGGCCGACGAGACCGGCAGCATCATCCTGCCGAGCGAAGGCGAGCTCACGCCGACCGGTGTGGCCATGGTGATCGCCGGCCGCCTGATGAAGCACATGGGTGAATCGCCCGAGCTCAAGCAGCGGCTGGCCCGCCTCGAAGCCAAGGAGAAGCTTCTGGCCGCGCCGCCGGCCAAGGTGGCGCGCACGCCGTACTTCTGCTCGGGCTGCCCGCACAACACGTCGACGCGCATCCCCGACGGCAGCCGCGCCATGGCCGGCATCGGCTGCCACGGCATGGCGATCTGGATGCCCGAGCGGCGCACGGCGCTGATCTCCCACATGGGCGGCGAAGGCGTGCCATGGGTCGGCCAGGCGCCGTTCAGCGGCGACAATCACATCTTCCAGAACCTGGGCGACGGCACCTACTACCACTCCGGCCTGATGGCGATCCGCCAGGCCGCGGCGGCGGGTGTCAACATCACCTACAAGATCCTGTTCAACGACGCCGTCGCCATGACCGGCGGCCAGCCGCATGACGGGCCATTGTCGGTGCCCGAGATCACCAAGCAGGTCGCGGCCGAGGGCGCCAGGAAGGTCGTGGTCGTCACCGACGAGCCGGACAAATATCCGGTCGGCACCGACTTCGCCCATGGCGTCAGCATCCGCCATCGCGACGAGCTCGACGCCGTGCAGCGCGAGCTGCGTGACATCCCGGGCCTCACCGTCCTTGTCTACGACCAGACCTGCGCCGCCGAGAAGCGCCGCCGGCGCAAGCGCGGCACCTTCCCCGATCCGGCCAAGCGCGTGTTCATCAACGACGCGGTGTGCGAGGGCTGCGGCGACTGCTCCGACAAGAGCAACTGCGTGTCGGTGAAGCCGCTCGAGACCGAGCTCGGCCGCAAGCGCCAGATCGACCAGAGCAACTGCAACAAGGACTTCTCCTGCGTGAACGGCTTCTGCCCCTCCTTCGTGTCGGTGCATGGCGGCACGCCGGCCAAGGCCAAGCGGCCGCAGTTGAAGGTCGTGGCCGACGATCCGTTCGCCGAGCTCCCCATGCCCACCGTGCGGCCGCTGTCGGAGGCCTACGGCATCCTGGTGACCGGCATCGGCGGCACCGGCGTGATCACCGTCGGCGCGCTGATCGGCATGGCGGCCCACCTCGAAGGCAAGGGCTGCACCGTGCTCGACTTCACGGGTCTCGCCCAGAAGAACGGCGCGGTGATGAGCCATGTGCGGCTCGCCCCCAAGCCTGAGGACCTGCACGCCGTGCGCATCGCGGCCGGCGGCGCCAACCTGGTGCTGGGCTGCGACATGGTCGTGGCCGCCTCGCCGGCGGCGCTGTCGCGCATCGAGCCCGGCGTCACCCGGGCGGTGATCAACGGCTACATGACGCCGGTCGCGGCCTTCGTCATGAACGGCGACATGGATCTCGGCGCCGAAGCCATGATGAAGTCGATCCGCGACGCCGCGGGCGACGAAGCCGTGTCGTTCGTCGACGGCACCGGGCTCGCCACGGCGATCCTGGGCGATTCCATCGCCACCAACCTCTTCATGCTGGGCTATGCTTGGCAGAAGGGCCTGATCCCGCTGTCGTTCGAGGCGATCGAGCGCGCCATCGAATTGAACGGCGTTGCCGTCGAGACCTCCAAGCGCACCTTCGCCTGGGGCCGGCTCGCCGCGCACAACATCGCCGCGGTAGAGGGCGCCGCCAAGCCGACGCTGCGCAGCGAGAAGTCGGTGGCGCGCACCTTGCCGGAGATCACAGCCAAGCGCGTCGAGCTGCTCACGGCCTACCAAGACTCGGCCTACGCCGAGCGCTATCGCGCCTTCGTCGACAAGGTCGCGGCGGCCGAGAAGGCCAAGGCGCCGGGCCGTCGTGGGCTCGCCGAGGCGGTCGCCAAGTCGCTCTACAAGCTGATGGCCTACAAGGACGAGTACGAGGTCGGCCGTCTCTACAGCGACGGCGAGTTCCTGAAGAAACTCGGCAGCCAGTTCGAGGGCGACTACAAGCTCACCTTCCATCTCGCGCCGCCCTTGTTCTCGGATCGCGACCCGACGACCGGCCAGCTCAAGAAGAAGGAATACGGTGCCTGGGTGATGCCGATGTTCCGCATCCTTGCCTCGCTGAAGAAGCTGCGCGGCACCAGGCTCGACATCTTCGGCTACAGTGAGGAGCGGCGCATGGAGCGCCGGTTGATCGGCGAATACCAGGCGACGATCGACGAAGTGCTGGCCACGCTCGGCCAGGACAACCACGCAATCGCCGTCCAGATCGCCTCGGTGCCGGAGACCATGCGCGGCTTCGGCCACATCAAGGAGAAGAACGTGAAAGCCGCCAAGGAGCGCGAGGCGAGCCTGCTCGCCTCCTATCGCAGTCCGGCAACGCAGTCGGTCGCCGCCGAGTGACGGGACGCCCCCGCCTCCGAAAGGGGTTGGGGAAGGAAGCGACGGCGTCCCGGGTACGCAGTGCCCCCGCAAAGGGAGGGATCGCGGAGACACGCTCAGCTATAAGCCCGCGGAGCTGGGGAAG
>DATGZZ010000171.1:0-5666 GCA_035296945.1 Reyranella sp. | reverse complement strand
GGTTCCACGAATCTCCCTTGATGGTAATGCCGCCCGAGATGCTGCCGTCGATGTCGGTGAAGGCCAGGATCTCGCTGCGTCCATCGTTCCAGCTGAAGCGGGCGAAAGCACCGATGGAATCGGTGATTTCCTGGTCGATGCTGAAATAGAAGCCATACTTGGTGCGGGTCTGCCGCGTCGACGCGATGGTGTCGTTGGCGGAGAGGCCGGGATTGGCGTTGGCCAACGTCACGGCGTCAGCGTAGCCGCCGGTGAAGGCAGTGGTCGTCCAGACGCCGAGCCGGGTCGTGCCGGGGCGGTCGAACGGGCGGTAGCGCATCTCCAGCTCGCCGACGAGGCCGTTGCGCGACAGCACGGCGAGGTCATAGACGTCGGTGCTGGGCTGGTTGGCGACCAGGAACAGTCCGCCGCGCACCGCCCAGTCAGGCCGGTTCAGCTCGGCGGTGATGCCCCAGCTGAAGCCGACGCTGTCGGCCGGGTAGTCGAACGCGGCGGCCGACCACAGCGCCCAGTTGAGGAAATCGACGCGCGGGTCGTTGGCGTACCTGTTGTTGTCGAAGACGTCCTGGACGGCGAACTTCCCGGCCTGGACGGTGATGCGCGAGATGTCGCGTTCGCCGGCGAGCTGGCCCAGGTCGCTCTCGACCTTCTCGCGCTCGCCGCCCAGGCCGAAAGTCTGGCGCACGAACAGCCGCGAGGTGTTGTAGCGCGGATAGGGGAAGGCACGTTGCGCCTCGCCGTTGGGGAAACCGCCGGCGCCGGTGGTGAGCGCGACGCCGTAGCCCTGCAGCAGTTCGGGGTTGTAGTAGAACTCAGCCCCTTCCCACAGGCGCACGCCGAGGAAGGCCGACGTTCCCCACGTCTCGCGGCTCTGGCCGGCGGCCGGCAGGCTGTTGGTCCCGTCATACGGTGCGTTGATCGGCGGATAGCCCTGGTAGACGAACACGGTCTGGCCATGAAATTCGAAACTGCCCGCGCCGCGATCGTTCTTGGTCTTCTTCTCCTCGATCTCGCCGAAGCGGTAGTTCAGTCCGAAGCGCACGCGGTGGAGGTCGTATTGCGTGTCGTAGCGCGCCGGGGCGGAGGCGAAGGCGAAGCCGGAGAGATTGAAGCTGGTGTAGAGGTACTCGGCGCGCGCCGACCAGCGCGAATCGAGGCGCCAGTCCAGGCCGGCGCCGGCCGTCCAGCCGACGCGAATGTTGGCCGGGTTGGCGTCCTCGTTGCCGGTCGTGAGGTCGATGCGCGAATAGCGCGTGCTCATCCAGGCGATGCCGCCCGTCAGGTAGGGCGTCCAGGCGCCGATGTCGTAGCCGACGCGCCCGCGCAGCGATGCCAGCCATTCGTATTCCTCGCTGGCATAGCCGGTCGGGGTGGCTCGGTAGGACAGGACCTTCGAGGCTTCCTCGTAGTTGGGAAACGAGATGTCGGCCTCGATGCCCAGCATCAGTCGCGAGGGGAAGACGTGCTCCCAGCCGGCCTGCACGCCGCCGAACAGCGCACCGTAAGGGTTGGAGGCGCTCTGCGAACTGATGCCGATGGGATCGCTCAACGTCGCATAGGGGCTGCCGAACATCAGGCCGACATGGGCGCCGGCGTAGAAGGAGCCGCCGCTGCGGCGGCTGTCGTCGGTCTGCGCCACGGCCGGCAGCACGGGTTGCACCGCCACGACCAGGGTGGCGATCGCAAGGCCCTGCGCTGTCCTTGCAAAGCTCGTCATCGACCCCACCTCTACCTTGAGCGGCCCTCCAAAGCGACGATAAGATGCGATACAGCCGCCGGAGAAGCCATTTCATGATGCGTAGATTGTTGGCCGTCGTCCTTTCACTCGCCGCAGGCGAGGTGGCGGCGCAGGAGACCAGTTTCCTGCTGATCAATGGGACGGCCTATCCGATCAGCCAGCTGGCGGTGTCCGAGACCGACTTCAATTTCTGGACGCCCAACGTGCTGCATCCGCCGCCGATCAAGGCGGGCGAGCGCCGCCAGGTGAAGTTCAATGCGCCCACGACCTACTGCCAGGCCGACCTGCAGGTCGGGTTTGCCGACGGCGGACAGCCGGCAGTGTGGCGCAACCTCAATCTCTGCACGCTGAGCAGGATCAAGCTGGTCTACGACCGCACCACCGGCATGACGACCGCGAGCTACGACGACTAGTAGTCAACGGCGCAAGTCATGTTCCTCTCCCCCGCTAGGGGGAGAGGCTAGGTGAGGGGGCTTCGACGGCTCGTGCAACCCCCTCACCCAACCTCTCCCCCTAGCGGGGGAGAGGAGCATGAATAGGAATATGAGAGTGAGTTCATCATGGCGAACGATACGGGCCTGAGTTTCCTGCGCGAGGCGCCGCCCTCCGGCGGCGGGCCGGTCTTCGGCTTCGACAACAGCTACGCGCGGCTGCCTGAACGCTTCTATGCGCAGCTCGATCCGACGCCGGTCTCCGCCCCGCGCCTGATCAAGATCAATGAGGCGCTGGCCCGGGAGCTCGGCCTCGATCCCGAGATGCTCGCGACGCCGCAGGGCGTGGACATCCTGGCCGGCAACCGCATCGCGATCGGTTCCCAACCGATCGCACTCGCCTATGCCGGCCACCAGTTCGGCAACTTCGTGCCTCAGCTGGGCGATGGTCGCGCCATCCTCCTGGGCGAGGTGGTCGATCGCGCGGGCCTGCGGCGCGACATCCAGCTCAAGGGCTCGGGTCCGACACCGTTCTCGCGCCGTGGTGACGGCCGCGCCGCCCTGGGGCCGGTGCTGCGCGAATATATCGTCAGCGAGGCGATGGCGGCGCTCCGTATTCCAACCACGCGGTCCCTTGCGGCGGTCGCCACCGGCGAGCCGGTGGTGCGCGAGACGGTGCTGCCCGGTGCGGTACTGACGCGCGTTGCCAGAAGCCACGTCCGCGTCGGCACTTTTCAGTTCTTCGCCGCGCGCGGTGACGGCGAGGCATTGCGCCTGCTCGCCGACCACGTGATCGCCCGGCACTATCCCGAGGCGCGCGACGAGGAGAACCCGTATCGCGCGCTGTTCGATCGTGTGATCGCGCGGCAAGCCGAACTGGTGGCGAGATGGATGCTGGTGGGCTTCATCCACGGCGTCATGAACACCGACAACTGCTCGATCGCCGGTGAGACCATCGACTACGGCCCCTGCGCCTTCATCGACGTCTACAAGCCCGACACGGTGTTCAGCTCGATCGACCACGGCGGGCGCTACGCCTACGTCAACCAGCCGCGCATCTGCCACTGGAACCTGGCGCGCTTCGGCGAGACCCTGCTGCCGCTGTTTGACGACGACAGCGACAAGGCATTGGCCATCGCCAACGAAACGCTCGCCACCTTCCAGGGCCGCTATGGCGAGGCGCTGATGGCCGGCATGCGGCGCAAGCTCGGCCTCTCCACCGAGGACGACGGCGACCCCGCCCTGGCGCAGGACCTGCTGGACGCCATGGCCGAGGCGGGGGCCGACTTCACCAAGACGTTCCGGGCGCTCGACCCGGAAAGCGACGACAAGGTCCGGCCGCTGTTCGCCGATCCCGCCAAGTTCGACGCCTGGGCGGCACGCTGGCGCGAGCGCCTGGCACGAGAGCCGCAGAACGCGGCAAGCCGGCGCGCGGCGATGCAGTCGGTCAATCCCGTCTACATCCCGCGCAATCATCGCGTCGAGGCGGTGCTGGCTGCGGCGATCGAGCGTGACGATTACGGCCCGTTCGAGGAATTCCTGAAGGTTTTGGCCCGGCCCTTCGAGGAGCGCGCTGAATTCGCCGACTATGCCGAGCCGGCGCCTTCCGACCAGGGCGTCTATCGCACCTTCTGCGGCACCTGAAGCGCCGCTGACAGGCGGCGGAATTCGCCATCGCCGCGCGGCAGGCCGAAGCGCACGCACGTCGGCCGATCAGCGAAGGCGCGGACATGGATTCCGTGGTGCGCGAGATCCTCGACCTTTTCCTGCACTTCGGGATGGCTCGCCAGCCTGAACAGCGGCGTGCCGCCCAGCACCGTGAATCCGGCCGAGACCAACAGTGCATCGAGCTTGCGCGCATCGCCGGTAAGGCGCGCTGCTGCCGCCTGCAACCACGTATCGTCGGTCAACGCAGTCGCGCCGATCGAGAGCGCAGGACCGGACACCGCCCACGGCCCCAGCTCGTCCCGAAGACGGGCGGCGAGCGGCGTCGGTGCGATGGCGAAGCCCAGCCGCAGGCCGGCGAGGCCATAGGTCTTGCCGAAGGAGCGCAGAACAATGGCATTGTCCGGCAGCTCGCCAGCAAGACTGGCGTCGTTGGGCATCAGGTCGATGAAGGCTTCGTCGACGATCAGCAGTCGAGCCGTGACGGCGCGTAGCGCCTGCAGCGGCAATAGTCGGCCGGTCGGATTGTCAGGATTGACCACGACCACGACATCGGCCGCTTCGAGATCGGCCACGACGCGAACGTCGTGACCGTGCCGGCGCCAGTTGAGCTCGTGCTCGGCATAGGTCGGCCCGACGATGGCGACCCGCGAGCGTGGCACCAGCCGCGGCAGGATCTGGATCAGCGCCTGTGTGCCGGGCGCGGCGATGAGCTGTCCGGGCTGGCAGCGATAACGCAGGGCGGCAGCGGCGATCAGCGTCTGTTCGGCGTCGTGCGACGGCAGGCGTGACCAGGCATCGGCCGGCAGCTTGGCGACGGGATAGGGCAGGGGATTGATGCCGGTCGACAGGTCGATCCAGGGCTGTGGTGCGTCGGGATGACGCCGTCGCACGCGGCCGAGATCGCCGCCATGGGCGACCGGTTTGCCGATCGGTACGCCTATGTTAGGCACATCCTGCATGTTCGCCGACCTCGCCCTCGTTGCCATCGCGACCGAAGCGATGGTCGGGTATCCGAACGCCGTCTACCGCCTGGTCGGCCATCCCGTCAGCTGGATCGGCAAGTTCATAACATGGTGCGACGAGGCCTGGAATTCTGGCGCCCGAACCTCGCGCGAGCGGCGGCTGTACGGCGTTCTCACCCTGGTATTGCTGATCGCGATCTCGCTACTGGTGGGCTTCGCGCTCGCCGCCGTTCTTGAGCGTCTGTTTTCCGGCATCGCGGTGCTCGTCCTCAGTGGCGTGCTGGCGAGCACCCTGCTGGCGCAGCGCAGCCTCGATTCGCATGTCCTCGACGTGGCCAAGGGTCTCGAGACGGACGGCCTGGACGGCGGCCGCTTGGCCGTGGCCCACATCGTCGGCCGAGAGACGCGGGAACTCGACGAGGCTGGCGTCTGCCGGGCGGCAATCGAGAGCCTGGCCGAGAATTTCTCCGACGGCGTGGTGGCGCCATTGTTCTGGATGGCGGTGGCGGGCCTGCCCGGCGCGCTCGCCTACAAGGCGATCAACACCGCCGACAGCATGATCGGCCACAAGACCGCGCGTCACCGCGATTTCGGGTTTGCCTCGGCCCGACTTGACGATCTGGTCAATCTGCCGGCTTCGCGCTTGTCCGCGCTGCTGATTGTTCTAGCCGCGGCGATCAGCAACGGTGCGTCGCCCTCCGGTGCGTGGCGCGCTGTTTTCCGCGATGCACGTCATCATCGCTCGCCGAACGCAGGTTGGCCGGAAGCCGCGTTGGCCGGAGCGCTCGGTCTCGCGCTCGCGGGCCCGCGTGTTTACGACGGAATACTGGTCAACGATGCGACGATGGGCGATGGCCGCCGCGATGC
>DATGZZ010000170.1:0-6863 GCA_035296945.1 Reyranella sp. | reverse complement strand
CTCGGTGACGTCGAACGGCAGCGGGAGGTTCGTCGGCTTGCGCGCCACGGTGCGCAACTCCCCGACCAGATTCGAGGCGCGCTCGGCCTGCTTGGCGATGCGCTCGAGTTTCAGGCGCACGAGCTCGAACAAGGAAGCCGGATCGGCCTGGGCTTCGGTACAGTCCAGTTCCTCGAGCAAGCTTTCGGCGCCCATGCGGATCACGGCAAGCGGCTGGTTGATCTCGTGCGCCATGCCCGTGGCCATCTCGCCGAGATTGGCGAGCCGCGCCGAATCGAACAGGCGGATCTCGCCCATCCGGCGCTCGGTGTCGTCGACGCCGATCAGCACGATGTAGCGCAGGCGGCCGGCTTCATCCTGGATCGGATTGGCGGTGATGTGATGGATCCGCTTCGTCCCACCGGCACCGGCGGTTCTGATGTCGAATTCGACCGGCTTCAGGTGTTCGGGCCCGGCCGCGCGCTGCCAGCTCGCGATGACGCTGGCGTCCAGGCCGCCCGCCATGAGCTCGGCATAGGCATGCCCCACGACCTCCGCGGTTGTCTTGCGCAGGCTGTCGAGCACGTGCTGATTGGCGAGGATGACCCGGGCATCGCGGTCAAGCATGAGAATGCCAGCGCCGGCCGCGCGGAACACCGAGCCGAGACGTTCCATCTCGGCCGCAACGTTCGCATCGGCTTGCCGTCGCATGGCGATCTCGGCCTTCATGCGGCGATCGAACCCGACAGCGGCGATGGCCAGCAACAGGACGAGGCTGGCGATGACCGTGGTCACGCCCGCGAACAGGCGCGCGTCCAGGAAGAACAGCGAATCGCTGCCCTTGTTGGCAAAGCAATAGGTCGAGGCCATCGCAATGTAATGCATGGCGGTGACCGCAAAGCCCAGGATCAGCGCACTGACGATTTCCCGGACGGCGTCGGATGTCGCGGAAGGCGATGGCGTGCCTGACTTCGGAACACGGCTGGTGCCGACCCAAAAGCGGACCTGGAGCGCCAGAACCGACAAGACCACAGCGGCCACGATGGACGTGGCGAAGAGTGTCGGATCATAGCGCACGAGCGCACTGACGCTCATCGCCTCCATGCCGCCATAGTGCATGGCGCCGATGCCGGCGCCCATCAAGGTGCCGCCGATCAGGAGGCGCCGGGTGCTGACGGCGGGTCGCGCCACGATGCTGAGGGCAACGGCGGCGGCAAGGACGGCCGGGGCCACGGAAAGCGCCGTCGGCACGATCTCGTAGGCGACGGGGATTGGCAGCACGTAGGCGAGCATGCCGACGAAGTGCATGGCCCAGATGCCGACACCCATCATGACGGCGCCCGCCGCCAGCCAGGCATACCGCGCCACCGACTGGCCGAGCTCGACGATTCGGCCGGCGAACTGCAGGAAGGTATAGCTGGCGAGCGACGCGACGAGGTATGAAACCAGCACGAGGCCATAGTTGTATCGGCTGGGCAGCGCGTCAGCCGGATTGAAATTTGTCGTAAAGAAGTCGGACAGGGCGCTGGCAAGGGTCATGGATGCGACATAG
Source organism: Reyranella sp. (assembly GCA_035296945.1). GTDB lineage: Bacteria > Pseudomonadota > Alphaproteobacteria > Reyranellales > Reyranellaceae > Reyranella. Next base: position 5,332 of record DATGZZ010000170.1, on the reverse strand, counting down.
CCCGAGGCCATCGCTGTCGGCTATTCAGCTCGATGACCTAGGCCATTTGCCGGAGGCTTGGTGACGGGTGGCGCATCGTGCGCCTCTTTACAGCAGCCCCAGCCGCTTCAGCTCGGCTGCCATCTCTGGCGGCATGTCGGCGGTATCGCCCTTCGACAGGTCGGGTGGGGCCCGGTCCGGCTCGAGGTAGCGCCAGCCCTGGAAGGCCTTGCAGGTCCTGGGGGCGGTCGGGATCAGGGTGCGCTTGACCTTGATCCGGCAGTATTTCTTGCCGTTATCCTTGTCGATGTCCTCCTCGAAGCCAACCAGCTCCTGGCGGCAGCGGATGACGCCGCGCACCACCCAGTAGAGCGAGCCGCCGGCCAAAAGCTCCTCGGAGCGGCGCGGCGTGTTGCGGGTGTAGACCCAGTGCGGCGAGCGCGGCGTCTGCCGGCGCTGCTTGCGCCGTGCCGCCTGGACGTTCTTCATGTGGGCAAGGTCGTCGACGCCGACGGCCAGCTTGATCAGATGCAGCGACATCGTTCGCGCTTAGTACGCAATGGCCGGTCCGCTCAAGCGTGGCCTATCCACAGCACGCCCAAAAGCGTGATATGCGCGCCACACGCTGGAAGATTCGCGAGCAGAGGTCCAGACTCCACAGTGTTTGCACAATCGGCAGAATAGAGTTCGGTCGCTTTTGCGGGGGTTAGCATGAATCGGTCGACGTTGGCTGCTCTGGTCGTGGCTCTCATGCTGGGATCGGGGATTGCGGGCTACTTGATCGGGAGGCCCGCCGACCGGGTCGACACACCAACCCGAACCGCCACCGTAACGCAACCGACGCCGGCGGCTCCTGCACCAGCCGCTCCGGCCACGCCTGCGACGCCCGCCGCTCCGACCACGCCGGTGGCAGCGCCGAGCTCCCCCGCCAACCCGACCTCCACGGCGCCGGTTCCGCTGCCGCAGCCCGCCGCCGCACCGGACGAGCCCTTCGCCTATCGCCGCTTCGCGCTGGACAGCAGCCGCGCCGAAGGCGAGGCCTGCCTCGCCTTCAACAAGCCGCTGGCGACCAGCAACGTCAACTATGCCGACTACGTGACGATCACGCCCGAGGTGAAGGCGGCGCTGCGCGTGGTCGACGATCGCCTGTGCATCGGCGGCCTGGCCTATGGCGAGAACTACAAGGTGAGGCTGCGCACGGGCTTCCCGGGCCGCGACGGCGTCAAGCTCGACGAGGACAAGGACGTCGAGGTCGCGCTGGGCGCCCGGCCCGCCGTGGTCACCTTGCCCGGCAAGGGCTTCATCCTGCCGCGCGGCAGCGCCGCCGGCCTGCCGATCACCACCATCAACGTCAGCCAGGTCGGCATCGCGGTCTATCGCGTCAACGAGCGCGCCATCATGGGCTTCGCCCGCGACCGCTACGACGCCACCTATCCGGGTAGCCAGCCGATCACCGAAGCGTATTCGCTCTACAGCTGGCTGAGCGGCACCAACGGCGCCCTGCAGTGGCGCGGCACCATGGAGGTGCGCAACGTCACCAACCAGCCAGTGACCACCGCCTTTCCGATCCGCGAGACGGTGCAGGACTGGAAGCCCGGCACCTACTTCATCGTCGCCTGGAACGCCGCCCAGCCGCCGGCGCGCAGCTACGAGGAGGCGGAAGAGCAGAGCGGCAGCGGCCAGGCGACCGGCATGTGGGTGATGGACACCGACATCGCGCTGACCACCTTCACCGGCGACGACGGGCTGAACGTCTTCGCCCGCTCGCTGCAGACCGCCAAGCCGCTCGCCAACTTCGAAGTCACCCTGCTGTCGCGCGGCAACGAGCCGATGGCCAAGGCGATGACCGACGAGGCCGGACGCGTCCTGTTTGCCGCCGGCCTGCTCAAGGGCCGCGGGGCTGCCCGCGCCGGCGCGGTGATGGCGTCGAATGCCGCCCAGCAGGATTTTGCGCGACTCGAACTCGGCAAGACGCCGTTCGACTTCTCCGACCGCGGCGTGACCGGCCGCGACCAGCCCGGCCCGGTCGATGCCTTCCTCTACACCGAGCGCGGCGTCTACCGCCCGGGCGAGACGGTGCAGCTCATGGCCATGCTGCGCGATGCCTCGGCAGTGGCGCTGGCCAACGTGCCGGTGACGCTGATCGTGAAGCGCCCCGACGGCAGCGAGTTCACCCGCTTCAGCCAGGCCCTGCCGGCAGGCGGTGCGCTGCACCAGCCGGTCGCCCTGCCAAAGTCCTCGCGCCGCGGCCGCTGGACGGTCTCTGCCCATGTCGATCCCAAGGCGCCGCCGGTCGGCAGCGTGGAATTCTCGGTCGAGGATTTCGTGCCCGAGAAGCTCAAGGTCGAGCTCTCGTCAAACCAGCCGATCGTGCGGCCGGGCCAGGTCAACACCTTCGAGGTGCAGGCCGACTTCCTCTACGGCGCCCCGGGCAGCGGGCTCACCGTCGAGGCCGACATGCGCATCACCGTCGATGCACAGCCCTTCCCCGATTTCGCGCGCTACAGTTTCGGCGCGCAGGAGGACCGCAAGGCGTTCGAGCCGCCGTTCCTGACCTTGAAGGCGCCGGACACTGACGAACGGGGCAAGACGCGCCTGGAATGGGGCGGCGACATCAAGGACACGCCGTTGCCCTTGCGCGCCCAGCTCCAGGCCCGCGTGTTCGAGCCGGGCGGCGGGCGGGCCAGCAAGACCGAGAAGACGCTGCCGATGCGAACCCGCAACGCCTATCTCGGCATCCGGCCGACATTCGAAGGCCGCTATTCGCGCGAGGGCACCGAGACCGAGTTCGACATCGTGGCCGTCGACGTCGCCGGCAAGCAGCTCGCTCGCCAGGGCATCGAATACAAGGTCGAGCGCACCGACTGGAATTACCAGTGGTACCAGGTCGACGGGCGCTGGCGCTGGCATTCGATCGCCAACGACCGGCTGATCACGGCCGACACCGTGTCGCTCAGCGCCACCCGGCCGACGCGGCTGAAGTTCAAGCTGAGCTGGGGGTCGCATCGCCTGACCGTCATCGACCGCCAGAACGACACGACCAGCACGACGCAGTTCTATGTCGGCTGGTACGGCGGCTCCGACAACGGCGAGGAGGCTCCCGACACGCTGCGCGTGGCCAGCGACAAGGAAAACTATGCGCCGGGCGAAACCGCGCGCGTGCGCATCGAGGCGCCGTTCGCGGGCGAGGCGATGCTGGCCATCGCCACCGACCGCATCATCAGCACCCGGAACGTGACCGTGCCGGCCGGCGGCACGACGATCGACGTGCCGGTGTCGGCGGACTGGGGTCCCGGCGCCTATGCGCTGGTCACCGCTTGGCGGCCGCTCGACAAGCCCGCCGATCGCACGCCGACGCGCGCCATCGGGCTCACCTGGCTGGGGCTGGAGCCCAAGCTGCGCACGCTCGCCATCGAGCTCGGCTCGCCGGAAAAGATCACGCCGCGCCAGCGTATCGAGGTGCCGATCAAGGTCGCCAATCTCGGGGCTGAGGAAGCGTTCGTCACGCTGGCCGCGGTCGACGAAGGCATCCTGCAGCTGACGCGCTTCAAGACACCCGATCCCGCCGACTACTACTTCGGCAAGCGCCGCCTCGGCGTCTCCATGCGCGACGACTATGGCCGCCTGCTGGAAACCCGCGCCGACGATCTCGGCCGCATCCGCGTCGGCGGCGATGCCGGCGACATCGGCGGCCTCGACATCGTGCCGACGCGCACCGTGGCGCTGTTCAGCGGACCGGTGAAGCTCGACAGCAACGGCGAGGCCAAGATCGCCTTCGAAGTCCCCGATTTCATCGGCCAGCTCCGGCTGATGGCGGTGGCCTATTCGAAGAGTCGGGTCGGCTCGAGCGACAAGCGGCTGTACGTGCGCGACGCGGTGAGCGCCGACGTCGTGCTGTCGCGCTTCCTCGCGCCCAACGATCGCGGGCGGCTGGCGCTGTCGCTGCACAACATCGACGGCCAGGCCGGCGACTATCGCCTGACCGTGCAGGCCGCGGGCGCGGTGTCACTCGACCGGCCGATCGCCGAGACGCGGCGGCTGGCCGCCGGGCAGCGCGAGCTGCTGACCTGGCCGCTGGTCGCGGGCAACGAGGCGGGCTTCGGCAAGGTCTCGGTCGAGCTTGCAGGCCCGGGCAACTTCGCGGTGCGCCGCGAATGGGACATCCAGGTGCGCGCGGCCCAGACGCCGAGCGCCGTCGATACGGTGTCCCAGCTCGCCGCCGGCCGCGAGCTCACCCTCGACCGCAACGTGACGGCGAGCTTCGCGCCCGGCACCTCGCAGGTCGGCGTCTCGCTCACCCGCATCCCGGGAATCGACGTCGCAGCGCTCCTGCGGGCGCTCGACAAGTACCCGTTCGGCTGCATCGAGCAGACGACCAGTCGCGCCCTGCCGTTGCTCTACTACAACGACGTGGCGCTGCTGGGTTACGGCCCGGCCGATCCGCGCATCGGCGATCGCGTGCAGGAGGCGGTCTATCGCATCGTCGACATGCAGCTGCCCGACGGTTCGTTCGGCATGTGGGGTCCCTACTCGCCCGCCGCCGAATGGCTGCAGAGCTATGCGATGGACTTCCTGCTGCGGGCCCGCGACCAGCAGATGGCGGTACCGTCGGCCTCGCTGCAGCGCGGGCTCACCTGGCTCAACCGCACGGTCGACAAGCTCACGCCCAACGCCCAGGCCTATGCTTGGTACGTGCTGGCCAAGGCCGGTCTGGCCGACCCCGGCCGCGTCCGCTACTTCCAGGACAATGAAGGCGGCAAGATCAGCGACGGGCTCGCCTGGGCGCAGCTCGCCGCCGCCCTGAACCATGTGGCGGAACCCGGCCGAGCGCGGCTGGCCTTCGCCAAGGCCCGCGAGATGGTGAACGCCATCGACCGCAACGATTACTACGGCACGGCGCTCCGCAACCGCGCTGCCCTTCTGGCGCTGGCGGCCGAGGCCGGCGGTCGTGAGGGCTTCACCCAGGTGGCGAGCCTGGTGGGCGAGCGGCTGAATGCCAACGTCGACCATACGACGACGCAGGAGCAGGCCTGGCTGGTGATGGCGGCGCACGCCATGGCCGGTTCGGGCGGGGGCCTTGCCTACTCCGTCGACGGCGAGCGCAAGTCGGCAACGCGCGATCCGGTCGTGATCAATCCCGACCAGGCCGCCATCGCCCGCGGCGTCCGCGTGAAGAACGAAGGCGACGGCACGGTGTGGATGCAGGTCACGGCGCGCGGCGTGCCCAACGAACCGCTGCCCGCCGCCACCCAGGGGTTGAGCGTGCAACGCGAGTTCCTGACCTTGGACGGCCGGCGCGCCGACCTGCGGCGCCTGCGCCAGAACGAGCGGCTGATCGTGTCGATCAGCGGCC
>DATGZZ010000169.1:0-5394 GCA_035296945.1 Reyranella sp. | reverse complement strand
ATCGGTGGTGCGTGCAGCCGCTGCGTTACATCCGCGACTTCGCCGATCGCGTGGCGCGCGGCGACGACATGAAACTGGAGCCCAAGCGCCCATGGGGTCCCGAGCTGGCATCGGTCGGCGAGGGCGTGCGCGCGATGGCCGCCGCAATCGCAAGCCGCGAGGCCGAGCTCAGGGACGGCCTCGAGCAGCGCGATCACATGCTGCGCGAGATCCATCACCGGGTGAAGAACAACCTGCAGATGATCTCGAGCCTGCTGAACCTGCAGGCTGGCGAGATCCGCTCGCCGCGCATCCGCCGCTTCTTCGGCGATGCCCAGAACCGCGTGCTGACGCTCTCGATCCTGCATCGTCATCTCTACGAGCGCTCGAGCTGGGCGCTGGTCGACTTCCAGCAGTTCATCAGCGACCTGGTCCGGCAGATCTCGGTCGGCCGCCGCAATCCCGACCGGCCCCAGCCGCGCTACCAGATCCGGGCGCCGATCATGGCGGTCGGCCCCGACATCGCCATTCCCATCGGCCTGATCGTCACCGAGGCGGTGAGCAGCGCGCTCGGCCGCAACTTCAGCCACGCGAGCGCGCCCGAAATCCGCATCGAGGCAGCCGACAAGGCGGGCACGGTCGAGCTCAGTATCGAGGACAACGGCACGGGCGGCGGTGGATCGCTCGGGTCCGACGCGCGCGGCGGCTTCGGCCTCACCCTGATCCGGGGGCTTGCCATGCAGCTCGGCGGCGAGGCACAGATATCGCCGCGAGAGGGCGGAGGAATGCGAGTGGTGGTGACCTTCCCCATGCCGCAGGACGAGGAAGCCAGTGCGTAGCGTTGCCGGCACGGCGCGCTCGACGGGCGTGATCGTCGGCCTGACGATCGCGGTCCTGATCGGTACGGCTGCGCTGCTCGCCATCACCCATTCGAACTCCGCGTCGCGCCAACAGCGCCTCGTGGTCGGCAGCTACGAGATCCTGTCGCTGATGCGCCAGACCGTGATCGCCCTGCAGGACAGCGAGATCGGCCAGCGCGCCTACTTGCTGAGCGGCCAGGCGAGCGATCTCGAGCCGTACGAGCGGGCGCGCCTGCGTATCGAGACCGGGCTGCGCCAACTCGAGGCCGCGGCCGCCGGCGATCCCGACACGACGCGGCAGGTGCGCGAGTTCCGCGCGGCGGCCACGGAGAAGCTCGACCAGATCAACGGCACCATCAACGCCTACCAGCTCCACGGACGCGACTACGCGCTGGCGCAGGAGCGCACCGGATCGGGCAAGATCACCAGCGACCAGATCCGCCAGATCTCCGAATCGTTCATCGAGGGGCAAAGGCTGCTGCTGGCCCGCCGGCTCGCCCTGCTGCGCTCCGAGCAGGAGCAGTCCGACGTCGCCGGTCTGCTGCTGCTGGCCGGTGCCTTCCTGTGCCTGTTCATCGGCATGTACATCGTCATCCGCAGCGCCAGACACCTGGAAAATGCACAGCGCGCGCTGGCTGACCGCTCGCACCTCCTGCAGTCCACGCTCGAGAGCCTGCAGGACCCGATCTTCGTGATCGACGCCGACGGCAAGGTCGTGGCGTGGAACGAGGCCTTCGTGCGCCTGTCGGGCTGGGATCCCGTCAGGCATGCGACGCTGACCCGCGATCAGCTCTTGTCCGACCGGTCTCCCGCCATGCGCGCGCTGCTCATGCCGCTGAAACTCGACTCCGAGGCATCCGACCGGGTGGTGACGACGCGCGCCAGCCATGACGGGCGCGACTACGAGGTCTCGCGCGGCGAGATGTCGGGCGGCGGATCGGTGGTGCGCTGCGTCGACATCACCGAAAAGCTGCGCGACGAGATGGCCTTGCGCCAGGGCCAGAAGATGGAGGCGACGGGCCAGCTCACCGGCGGCATGGCGCACGACTTCAACAACATCCTCCAGGTCATCCAGGCCAACCTCGATCTTGTGAAGAGCGCGGTGCCTGACGATCAGGCGGCTCTCGCCCGTCTCAGCGCCGCGGGTGCCGCGGCCGACAGGGGGGCGAGGCTCACCCAGCAGCTTCTGGCCTTCGCGCGGCGCCAGCCGCTGGCGCCGCAACCGACCAACGTCGCCCGCCTGGTGCGCGACCTTGCCGACCTGCTGCGCCACTCGCTCGGCGAGCGCATCACCATCGAGCTCGATATCGCCGCCGAGCCATGGAACGCCAAGATCGACCCTGGCCAGCTCGAGAACGCCATCCTCAATCTGGCGATCAATGCGCGTGACGCCATGCCCGAGGGTGGGACGGTCACCGTCGAGGTGACGAACGCCACGCTCGACCGCCGTTACGCCGCGCTGCATCCCGACGTCACGCCAGGTCCCTATGTGCTGGTTGCGGTGAACGACACCGGCACCGGCATGCCGCCCGAGGTGGCGGCCCAGGCGTTCGATCCGTTTTTCACCACCAAGGGTGACGGCAAGGGCACGGGGCTCGGTCTCAGCATGGTTTACGGTTTCGTGCGCCAGTCCAACGGCCATATCCGCATCGACAGCGCCATCGGCCAGGGCACCAGCGTCAAGCTCTACCTGCCGCGCACCATGGACCCGGTACTTGAACTGTCGACCGATTCCGGCGGCGTGCAGAGCGGCAGCGAGCGCGTCCTGGTGGTCGAGGACAATGATGAGGTCAGGCGCGCCGTGGTCGCGCTGCTGACCGGCTGGGGCTACCACGTGGTTGCCGCCGAGAATCCGGACGTCGCCGCGGCGATCCTCAAGAAGGACGCAGATTTCGACCTGCTGTTCACCGACGTCGTCATGCCCGGCACGATGTCCGCCATCGAGCTGGCGGCGATGGCACAGCGTCTGCAGCCCGGAATTGCCGTGCTGCTGACCTCGGGCTACGCGCGCGATCTGATCCCGGTCAAGGACCGGCCCGACTATCCGCTGATCGCCAAGCCGTATCGCGGCGAGGAGCTGATGGCGCGGTTGCGCAGTGTCCTGGCAGCGCGGCGGCCGTCGCCCCCGCCGGCCCGGGCGCGGCCAGCCGAAGCCGCGCCGCCGCCCGACGCGACAGGCCGGCCACGGCGCGTGCTGCTGGTCGAGGACGAGGTCGTCCTGCGCATGTCGACGACCGACATGCTCGAGCAGCTCGGCTGCTTCGTGTCCGGCGTGGGCAGTGGCGAGCAGGCGCTCGAGCTTTTGACGCGCGGCGGCTTGTTCGACCTGCTTCTGACCGATCTCGGCCTGCCCGGCATGAGCGGCGAGGAGCTGGCGAGCGAGGTGCGCCGGCGCTTTCCCCGCCTGCCGGTGGTCATCGCCAGTGGCTACGGGCGATCTGGCGCCCAGGCCGCCGGCATGCAGGCCGAGGGGCTGCAGTTCATTTCCAAGCCCTATTCGTCAATCGATCTGCAGCAGGCACTCGACCACGCGGCCCGCATGGCGGTGCCTTCCTAGCGCTCGTTCGGCCGGAAACGCTCCGAACTAGCTTCGCGCGCCGTGCAACCAGCTCCGTTTGGCGGCGTTCATATGGCAACTCTGCAGCGCAAGGTGAGGGTGACGCCATGCGGATCGTGGATTTGTCAAAGTCGGCGCGGGCTACTCCCGAGCCATCGGCGAGGGGCCTTTTTGACGGTGAATTGATGGACCTCTATGTGGCCATCCTCATCGTCGTGCCACTGGCGCTGTTCCTGAAATCGCTGTGGTCCTGATGCGCCAGAGCGCTTTCCGTCCGGCTGATCCAAGCGGACGAATGTGCTCCACGCTTTGGTCGCAGATCGGTCACTGACGGGAACCTCGCTGGCGCACGCTCGTTGACCGGGACGCGCACATCGCACCGGCCATCCACAGCAGGAGTTCCCATGCGTTCAATCGCCATTGTCGCCGCTTGTGCGGCGTTCACCGTCGGCACGCTGCCGACCATCGTCCATGCCCAGGCTACCGGGCAGACCAGCCAGACCGACGCCAAGACGATCTGGGAGAAGTTCAAGGGCAGCTGGAACCAGACCAAGGGTGCCGTGAAGGAGCAGTGGGGCAAGCTCACCGACGACGACCTGCTCGAGATCGAAGGCCGGCGCGACCAGCTCGTCGGCAAGATCCAGGCCCGCTACGGCATCACCAAGGAAGAAGCCGAAACCCAGGTCGGAACCTGGGAGCAGAAGCGCTATCGCGACATGTGATCGGGGCCTTATGACGGGAGACTTGGGATCATGACGACATTTCGCAGCCTGGCCGCGACGCTGGTGATCGGGGTGGCGGCAACCGCGGTGACGGCGTCGGCTTTCGCGCAGGCGCAGTTCCGCGATGAGAAGACGGGCAAGGTCTGGACGCCGGACAACGTCAGCAAGGACAACCAGCTTCGCCCCTCCAACGAGCCCAGCACGCCGGCCGACAGGGCGTTCGATCCGAAGGCCCAGATCGCCACGGCGACGGGCGTCGTGGTGCAGCGGCCGAACGCCACCCTCATGGGGGTCGTGCCCATCACAGCCGGCCCGACCGTGCCCATCGTTGCGCTCGACAGTCCGACGCTGCAGGCGATTCCCGGCGACCGCTGGGTGGCCCCGCTCTATCTGACAAACAACAGCGGCGCCGACGCCAACGCGCAGATCGGTTGCACCTTCACCAACGGCAGCCGGCCGGTGCAGGAAACCCGCGTCATCGCTCCGACGGCAGGTCCCGGACAGCGGCTGGCGTTCGCCGCGTACGGCCCACGAACCGAGGTCTTCGTCGACCGCGTGCTGTGCCGCGTGCTCACGCCCTGATCTTTGGCATCGTCTCGAACAGCGGAAACGGGCCGGTCAGCGGCCCGTTTCTCTTTGGCTGAATCGCGCTACGGTGCCCGCCGTTGAGCAGGGGGTGTGGGATGAGCGTAAGCGGATTCGGGCGCAGGACGGCGATGGTGGGCGGCGCGGCGCTGGCGACGGCGTCGCTGATCAGGCCGCGCGAGGCACGGGCGGCGAAGTCGCTGACGGTGGTGCTGGAATCGGAGGTCACGATCCTCGATCCGCACGTCATCACTGCCACCATCACCCGCACCTTCGGACTGCATGTCTTCGACATGCTGTTCGCCATGAACGACAAGGGCGAGATCAAGCCGCAGATGGTCGAGGGCTACGACAGCAGCCCCGACAAGCTCACCTGGACCTTCACGCTGCGCGACGGCCTCAAGTGGCACGACGGCAGCCCGGTTACGGCCGAGGATTGCGTGGCGTCGCTCAAGCGCTGGTCGGTGCGCGACCCGCTGGGCAAGATGCTGATGGCCGACACCGATCAGCTCGCTGCGACCGACGCCAGGACCCTCAAGCTGGTGCTGAAGCAGCCATTTCCGCTGCTGCTCGAGGTACTGGGCAAGCCCAACGCTCCCCTGCCGGTGATGATGCCCGCCAGGCTTGCCGCGACGCCGGCCGACCAGCGTATCGGCGATCCGGTCGGCTCGGGCCCGTTTCGCTTCCTCAA
>DATGZZ010000168.1:0-6757 GCA_035296945.1 Reyranella sp. | reverse complement strand
GAGAATGATTCCTGCTCGCGCGGGTCACAGCAAAACCACCACCGGGCGGGGCCGTTCCGCGGCATCGTTGCGGCCTGTGTGAATTCCGCAAACGGAACACAACAGGCGTCGTGTGCGTTGAGTGTTCCGGCGAGCAAACAGGAGGCTGCCATGTCGATAGCCAAAAAGGCTGGACTGCTTATCGGCGTGATCGGCGCGGTCGCGACGGCGGCGACCACGGCCGAGGCCGGCGAAGGCAACGGCCGCAAGCGCTATCGCGAATCGCCAGTCTACATCGTCGAGCAGCCTGTCGTCGTTCAGCGGTCACCGGTCTATGTCATGCAACCGCCGCCGGTGGTCTATGCCCCGGCGCCGACCTACTACGAGCCGATGTACCAGCGCTACGACCGCTATCCGTCGAGCCCTAGCCTCAACATCAATATTCCGCTGCGTTAATTCTCACACCGTCAGGTACTGGTGCACGATGCGCTCGTCGGCCCTGAGGTCGGCGGGCGTGCCGGTGAAGCGCACCTCGCCTTTCTCCAGGATGTAGACGCGGTCGGCGAGCGCCATCACGAACTGCAGGTTCTGCTCGGCCAGCACGATCGACAGCCCCGTCGCCTTGAGTTCGGCGACGCGCTGCTGCAGCAGCTCGACGATCAGGGGCGCGAGCCCCTCCGATGGCTCGTCGAGCAACAGGAGCTCGGGATTGCCCATCAGGGTGCGGGCGATGGTCAGCATCTGTTGCTGGCCACCCGACAGCACGCCGCCACGGCGGTCGCGGATCTCGGCCAGGTCGGGGAACAGCGCGAACACCTGCTCCTCGCTCCAGGTCGTCCTGCCGCCCGCGCCGGTGCGCCGCGCGATGTCGAGGTTCTCCCATACCGACAGCTCGGGGAAGATGCGCCGGTCCTCCGGCACGAAGCCGATACCCAAACGGCAGATGCGGTGCGGCCCCAGCCGGGCGATGTCCTGGCCCTTCCACATCACGTGGCCCTGCCGCGGCGGGGTGAGGCCCATGATCGATCGCATGGTCGTGGTCTTGCCGACGCCGTTGCGCCCAATGAGCGCGATGCATTCGCCGGCCCGCACGTCCAGCGAGACGCCGAACAGCACCTGGCTCAGCCCATAGGCGGTATGGATGCCGTCGACCTTGAGGTCAGCCCCAAGCTCAGCCATGGGCGTGCTCCCCGAGATAGACGCGCTTGACCTCCGGGTCGTTGCGCACCGCATCGGGCGCGCCCGAGGCGATGATCTCGCCGTGATGCAGCACCGAGATGCGCTCGGCGATGCCGAACACCACCGACATGTCGTGCTCGGTGAAGAGCAGCGTGAGGCCGCGCGCCTTCACGATGTCGCGCACCGAGGCGATGGTCTCGCCGGTCTCCTGCGGCGACATGCCGGCCGTCGGCTCGTCGAGCAGCAACAGTCGCGGCTGCGAAGCCAGGGCGATCGCCAGCTCGAGCTGCTTCTGCTTGCCGTAGCTGAGTTCGCCCGCCGTCTCGAGAGCTTCGGGGGCCAGGCCGACCAGCTCGAGCAGCTCCTGTGTGCCTTCGCGATGCAGGGACCGGCCGGGCCGGAACAGGTTCCACTGCTGGCCTTCGTGGGCGATCAGCGCCACCTGCACGTTCTCGAAGACGGTCAGGCGGGGGTAGATATTGATGCGCTGGAAGGAGCGGGCGATGCCCAGCCGCACGATCTTCTGCGGCGGCAGCCCGACCAGGTCGCGGCCCTCGAACGACACGTTGCCCTTGTCGGGCCGCAGATGGCCGGTGATCAGGTTGAAGAAGGTCGTCTTGCCCGCGCCGTTGGGGCCGATGATGGCATGGTTCTCCCCGGTCAGGAGCTCGAAGGAGACATCGCGCGTGGCGACGAAGCCTGCGAACGACTTCCATAGACCGCCGATGCTGAGCATGGTGGTCATGATCGGCCTCCGCGTGCCTTCACGCGTCTCGCCAGGCCGATCAGGCCATCCGGCAGCACCATCACGATCACCAGCAGGATCAGCCCCAGCACCGTCGGCCAGTAGGGCGTGTACTGGTTGGTGAAGACCTGCAGCAGGTGCAGCACGGCGGCGCCGATGATCGGCCCGACGAAGGAGTAGATGCCGCCCAGCAGCACCATGATCAGCACATTGGCCGATTCGGTCCAGAAGGCGTTCTCGATGTACATGCCGCGGTGGTACATGCCGAACAACGCGCCGGCGAGCCCGCCGAACGTGCCGGCCACGGTGAAGGCAGCCCAGCGCATGCGCCGCGTGTCGACGCCGATGAAGCCCGCGCGCACGCTGTTCTCGCGGATCGCCACCAGGGTCAGCCCGAACGCCGAATGACAGATCACCCACAGGGCGGCGATGCCCGCGCTCACCACCGCCAGGGTGAAGTAGAAGTAGTTGACGTGATTGGTGAGCATCGCCGGCACCTTGATGCCGGTGAGGCCGTCGTCGCCGCCGGTGACTTCCTTCCACTTGAAGGCGATGCCCCATACCAGCATGGCGAAGGCCAGCGTCAGCATGGCGAAGTAGATCTGTGTCAGCCGCACGCAGAAGAAGCCCACCACCGCCGCCACCAGGCCGGCCAGCACCACCGCGGCCGGCAGGGCGAGCGCCAATGGCCAGCCATAGGTCGTGAGCAGGATGGCGCAGGCATAGCCGCCGATCGCGAAGTAGGCGGCGTGACCGAACGAGATGTTGCCGGTGAAGCCGATCAGCACGTTGAGGCTGAGCGCAAACAGCGCGTAGATCAGCACCTCGGTGGTGAGGTCGACGGCATAGCGGCTGCCGGCGAGCGGGATCAGCGCCAGCAGCAGCACGACGATCGCCGAAGCGATCAGTTGGCGGTGCGACGGCATGGTCAGTGCCCCGTCTCGGGTCGGCCGAGCAGGCCCCACGGCCGCACGATCAGCACCGCGAGCATCAGCAGGTAGGGCAGCACGTCCTGCCAGTTGGGCGCCAACACTGTGCCGAACTGCACGACGAAGCCGAAGGCGAGCGCGCCCAGGAAGCTGCCCCACATGTTCCCCAGCCCGCCGATGATGACGATGATGAAGCACTCGTTGATGATGGTGGCGTCCATGCCCGGCACCAGGGCGATGCGCGGCGCGGCCAGCGCGCCGCCGACGCCGGCCAGCGCCGAGCCGATGGTGAACACCGCCGCATAGACCATCGGCACGTTGACGCCGAGCGCCGCCAGCATCTCGCGGTCCTGGGTGGCGGCGCGCACGACGCGGCCCCAGCGCGTGCGGTCGACCACGAACCACATGGCGACGGCGATCAGCGGGCCGACCACGCAGAGGAAGAGCTGATACTGCGGCAGGATGACGAAATCCAGATTGACCGCGCCGCCCATGCCCGGCGGATAGCCGACCGAATACTGGTCGGTGCCCCAGATCATCTTCGCCGCGTCGCTCATCAGGAGCACCAGGGCGAAGGTGAACAGGAGCTGCATCAGGTGCTCCTTGTCGTAGAGGTGGCGCAGCAGCAGGCGTTCGACCACGAAGGCGATCAGCCCGAGCGCCACCGCTGCCGCCAGCACGCCGACGAAGAACGGCGCACCCCAGGTCTTGGCCACGGTGAAGGTGATGTAGGCCCCGAACATGTAGAACATGCCGTGCGCGAAGTTGATCACCCGCAGCACGCCGAAGATCAGGTTCAGCCCGGAGGCGATGATGAACATGTTCATGGCCAGCGCCAGGCCATAGAACGCGTTCAACGTGAACATCGTGAGGGTCATTGCAACATCCGCTCCATCTCCCCGTCATGTTCCTCTCCCCCGCTAGGGGGAGAGGTTAGGTGAGGGGCGACGTCGTGCGCTTCCCCCTCACCCATCCTCTCCCCCTAGCGGGGGAGAGGAGCATGAGTGTTCGTTGTCCTTGCTCGCGCTCGGGACGACGGCTTCGCCGTCGCTTATTTCGGCTGGATGTACTCAGCCGGCTCCATCATGCGATAGGCGCGGTCCGGCTTCTTCACCATCGGCCCCCAGAACTGGCCGATGTTGGCCTGGTGGGTCTTGGCGTCGATGGTGAGCTTGCCGACCGGTGTGCCGATCGAGAGTCCCTCGAGGGCTTCCGCGACCTTGTCGGGATCGGTCGACTTCGCCTTCTCCATCGCCGCGGCGGCATACATCACGCCGATATAGCCCAGCGCCGCCCATTGCGGCGTCTCCGGGGTGTTGAGCTTCTTGGCGAGCTTCGCCTGGAATTCCTTATGCGAGGGATCGTTGCCTGTGTACCAGAGCTCGTAGGCGTTGGAGATGACGTTGTCGGGATACTCGGCCTTGAGCTCGCCCGCGATCTCGTGGCTGCCGATCTCGCCGCCGGAGATCCATTTGATCTTGTTGAAGAAGCCAAGCGGCGCGGCCTGCTTGACCCACGACACGAAGTGCGGCCCCCACAGGCCCGACAGCACGCCGTCGCAGCCCGCCGCCATGACCTGCGGGATGAACGGGTTGAAGTCGGTGGCGCCGAGCTTGGGTTTCAAGGTCAGCACGACCTTGGCGTCGGGCGCGTGCTTGGGCAGCGCCTTCAGGATGCCGACCTCGAGGTCGTTGCCGTAGGCATAGTCGAGCTGGAGATGGCAGATCTTGCTGAGCTTGTTCTTGCCGGCCAGCAGCGCCATCGTGTCGCCTTCCTGGTCGGTGTTCGCCGACGTGCGGAAGACATACTTGTGCAGCTTGTCCGTCGTGATCTGGATGCTCTTGGGGATGGTCGAGATGTAGACGACCTTCTCCTGCTTGCTCACCTCGGACATGGCGAGGCCAACCGAGGAGGCGAGGCCGCCCAGCACGATGTCGACCTTGTCCTTGGTGATGAGCTCTTTCATGGTCGAGGAGGCGGCCGCCGGGTTCAGCTTGTCGTCGCGCTCGATCGATTCGATCTTGCGGCCCATGATGCCGCCCTTGGCGTTCAGCTCCTCGATGGCGAGCTGGTGGCCGGCCATCGCCGGCACGCCGTAGACGGCGCCGCCGCCGGTCAACGGATAGAGCACGCCGATCTTGATCGGCCCCTGTTGGGCAAACGCCGTCCCGGCACTCAGCACACCGGCGGCAACGAGCATTGCGCTGTATTTCATGTGGTTTCCTCCCGATTTGACCGCGAGCTTCTTGGTACGCGGGTTACAGTTCTCCCCGCTGGCACTAGATCAATACGCGGCTGGTTCGACAAGAAGATTGATGGCGGCTGATGCTACAGTTCGAAACGCACGCCAGCCGAAGGAAACATCACGATGCCTGAACCGCTTCCCGCCCTCTGCCTGATCGCCATGCCCGGCCGTCGGCGCCGCACCATCGAGCTCGGCCAGGAGGCCGAGCGGCGAGGGTTTGCCGGGCTCTATGTGCCGAGCCCGACCGGCGGCATGTCGACCTGCGAAGCGCTGGCGTGGAACACGGCCTCGATCACCTTCGCCACCGCCATCGCGCCGATCTACCAGCGCACCATCGTCGATTTCGCGCAGAGTGCGGCGATGATGCACGAGGTCTCGGGCGGGCGCTTTCGCCTCGGCATCGGCATCGCCCACGGGCCGTCCTACGTGCGCATGGGCGTGACGCCGGGCAAGCCGCTCGCCGACACGCGAGCCTTCATCGAGAAGTTCCGCGCCGAGACGTCGTTCGGCCCGCTGCCGCCGATCATCGTCGCCGCCTTGCGCAAGAAGATGGTGGCGCTGTCGGGCGAGCTCGCCGACGGCGTCGTCTTCGCCAACGCCTCGCTGTCGCACATGGACCAGTCGCTCGGCGCACTGCCCGCGGTCAAGCGCAACGATGCCGCCTTCTTCATCGGCAACATGATCCCGACCTGCATCAGCGACGACGTCGAGGCTGCGCGCGCGGTCAACCGGCGCACGCTCACCAACTACGCTTTCCTGCCCAACTACCGGAACTACTGGAAGGAGGCGGGCTACGTCGAGGAGATGGACTTGATCGAGAAGGCGATCGCCGATGGCCGCCGCGACGACGTGCCGAAATTCCTCACCGACAAATGGCTGGCCGACAACACGCTGTTCGGGCCGGCGCCGAAAGTGCGCGACGGCGTCGCCGCCTGGCGCGCGGCGGGCGTGCACACGCCGATCCTGGTGCCGTCCTCGGCGGCCGGCAACCAGTTGAAGGCGATCGACGAGGTGTTTGCGGCGTTCAAGTGAACCGTCGTCAACTACTTGGCTTGGGTCCATGCCACTAGTGGCTCGTCGTCGTCACAGGGATTTCGACGGTTGACAGCACTGCCTGCAGTCGGATTGGGCTGCACAATGTTTGGTATGACGGCGGCGTCGGCCGGCTATAAGGACCCCCTTCTGGAGCGCCAAAATTCGCCAAATCGAACGCGGGCATCAGCGGCGCTTCGATGCGGTTTGCCCAACAGAACCATAGTTATTGACAAGCACTAGGGTTTTTGTTACGGTTCGACGTCTGTCGCTCTATGCATCGTTGATCCGGTCCATTCAGCCGGACGGGCACACGCCCGTCCGGCACGCGGCAATGCGAGAGCGGTGAGAAGCGAGACGAAGACGCGAAATGGCCAGCGAAAATGGCGAAATTCAAAAGAGGCGTAGATTCAATGGCTTGGCGAGCATCGGCCGGTCTGTCGAACAGTAGCGTAATTCGTTGGCACCCGTGCGCGGCGAGGCGCAGCGGGGGAATCTTCCCTCAACGCTAGGTACCAGTCGTTGAAGCAAGGCCCCTCCGCTCCGCTGCTATCGCGACGACGGATTACACGTAGACCTTGGTCGCCTCCGAATGCGCCCACTTGGCGGCGTCCTCGGCCGGCATGCCCTGGATCGCCTTGGCGTACA
>DATGZZ010000167.1:0-6667 GCA_035296945.1 Reyranella sp. | reverse complement strand
GTCGATGTCGAGGGCTGGGACCGGCCGGCCTGGCTCCATCCTGCCGCGCGCCAGCCGCGCAAGGTCGAGGCGCGCGCGCTCCTGGCGCCGTTCGATCCGCTGATCTGGGAGCGCGACCGCACCCATCGCATCTTCGATTTCTTCTACCGCATCGGCATCTACACACCGGTCGCCAAGCGCACACACGGCTACTACGTGCTGCCCTTCCTGCTGGGCGACCGGCTGGTGGCGCGCGTCGACCTCAAGGCCGACCGCGCCGTTTCGAAGCTGCTGGTCCATGCCGCGCACCTCGAGGAGGGCCAGGACGCGGCCCAAGTCGCAGGACCACTGCGCGAAGAGCTGCGGCTGATGGCCGACTGGCTCGGCCTCGAAAGCGTATCCCTGCCGCGCGCCGGCGCGCTGGCGAAGGCCATGGGACGGATGCGATAAGGCTGACGAACAAGCAACGCCTCACCCTGAGCAGCACCGCGAAGCGGTGCGTCTCGAAGGGTGGGTAACAACGAGACTGTGGCCGACCCTTCGAGACGCCCACTTCGTGCGCTCCTCAGGGTGAGGTGGAGTGGAAGATGAACGATCTGGTGTTGAAAGGCGGCCGCGTGGTCGATCCCTCGCAGGGCCTCGACAAGGTGACCGACATCGCCTTCGCCAACGGCAAGGTCGCCGCCATCGGCGACAAACTCGCGGGCAGGGACACCCGCGACGTGAAAGGCAAGATCGTCTCGCCCGGCCTGATCGACCTGCACACCCACGTCTACTGGGGCGGCACGTCGCTCGGCGTGGAAGCCGAGCTTTTGGCGCGCACCGGCGGCGTCACGACCTTCGTCGATGCCGGCAGTGCGGGCCCGGGCAACTTCCACGGCTTTCGCAAGCACGTGATCGAACCCTCGCCGGTCCGCATCCTGCCCTATCTCAACATCGCCTTCCCCGGCATCTTCGCCTTCTCCAAGACCGTGATGGTCGGCGAGAACTCCGACATGCGCCTGATCGATCCGCGCGAGACCGTCCGCGTGGCACGCGAGCACAAGGACCTGGTGCTGGGCATCAAGGTGCGCGTCGGCCGCTCCGCCAGCGGCGATTCCGGCGCGAAGCCGCTCGACATCGCCCTCGAGGTCGCCGAGGAGCTCGGCCTGCCGGTGATGGCCCATCTCGACAACCCGCCGCCGTCGCGCCGCGAGGTCGTCGACCGGCTACGGCCCGGCGACATCCTCACCCATTGCTTCCGCCCCTTCCCCAACGCGCCGGTGCGGCCCGACGGCCAGGTCCGCGAGGAGATCCTGGCCGCCCGCGCGCGCGGCGTGATCTTCGACATCGGCCATGGCGGCGGCTCGTTCGGTTTCGGCACCACGCGCGGCATGCTGGCGGCGGGCTTCCTGCCGGACGTGATCTCCTCGGACGTGCATGTGATCTCGATCGAAGGACCGGCGTTCGACCTGCTGACGACGATGTCGAAATTCCTCTGCCTGGGTGTCGATTTGCCGACGGTCATCAAGCTGTCGACCGGAAACGCCGCGGCCGCGATCAACCGTTCCGACCTTGGCACGTTGAAGCCAGGCGGCGTCGGCGAGGCGACGGTGATCGAAGAAGTGAGCGGCAGCTTCGACTATGCCGATTCGATCGGCGAGCGCATGGTGGGGACCAAGCGGCTGCTTTCGGCCGGCGTGGTGCTGGCGGGCCGCTGGTGGCATCCCGCCTGAGTGGTCAGCCATGAGCGAGCCCAAGGAATTCGCGTCTCCTGCTTGTAGCGCCGACGAGGCCGACGATGCCTACATGGGTTTCGCCAGCCGGGCGGAAATCACAGCCTTCCTGAAAGAGCTGGAAGCGGCCGAGCGCGCCGGCCGCCCGCACGCCGAGATGTTGCGCCGAATGCTGCCCAAGGTCCGCGACGACGCCCTGCATCGCGAGCTCAGCACCAAGCTCAAGGCGCAAGAATCCGTCGAATCAAAGACTTAGCCTCTGGATAAGATTTTTCCGGACGGTGCTGCAACTTTTCCGGCCCGGTTGTCGTTGAAAATGCATTGGTCGGGTACCGGTATCGCCCTGCCCCCGCTCAGCGATGCCACTCTCCCCGCCCGACCTATAGCCCGTCTCCGAGGAAACTCGGAGGCGGGCTGCCTGCTTCTGGGCACCCGATCAAGAGCTTACGAGATAAGCGACGGCGAAGAGGCGAGCTGGGTCGGTCCAGGTCCGGGCGATCGTGAAGCCTGCGCTGCGCGCCAGCATGGCGATGCCGGCATCGTCGAACTTGTAGGAATATTCGGTATGAACCCGCTCGCCTTCGGCGAAGGCGAAGCTGCGGCCGGCCACCGTGACGGTCTGCGGCTTGAGGCTGCGGAAGTAGATTTCGATGCGGCCCTCGACCGGATTGTAGAACGCCTCATGGGCGAACGCCGACAGATCGAAGTTGGCCTCGAGCTCGCGGTTCATGCGCCGCAGCAGGTTCAGCGTGAACTGGGCCGTGACCCCGGCTGAATCGTTGTAGGCGTCGTGGAGGCGCCGCGGATCCTTCTTGAGATCAACGCCAAGCACCATCGCCCCGCCCTCGCCCAGCAGACCGCGGGCGCGACGCAGGAACGCTGTGGCTTCGACCGGCAGGAGATTGCCGATGGTCGAGCCGGGGAAGAAACCGATGCGCCGGCGCGCTGCGCTCACATCGTCCGGCAGCCGGGCGAGCGTCATGTAGTCGGCGCAGACCGGTTCGACCTTCAGGTGCGGGTAGTCGCGGCGCAACCCGTTCGCCGTGGCGTCGAGATGCTGGCGCGAGATGTCGATCGGCACGTAGGCCACCAGATCGCGCATGGCCTCGATCAGGAGCCGCGACTTCACGCTCGAGCCGCTGCCATACTCGACCAGCGCGCAGCCGGGACCCGCCATCGCGGCGATGTCGGCCTCGAAGCGGCGCAGGATCTCGATCTCAGTGCGAGTGAGGTAGTACTCGGGCAGCTCGCAGATCGCATCGAACAGCGCCGAGCCCCGCGCGTCGTAGAGGAACTTGGCCGGAATGGCGCGCGGCTTGCTGTCCAGGCCCGCCAGCACGGCATCTCTGAATTCGCTGCGGTCATCCAGCTCGGCACGGTCGAGAAGCAAGGGCGAGCCGTTCATCTGAGATCCTCCGCGAGGCGAATGCCGCCGAACATCCATCGGGCGTCGGGCGGGAAGAAGTTGCGATAAGTCGGGCGCATGTGGCCGGCGGGCGTGGCCGAGCAGCCGCCGCGCAGCACCATCTGGTTGGCCATGAACTTGCCGTTGTATTCGCCGATCGCGCCGGGTGGTTCGTGATAGCCGGGATAGGCGACGTACGGGCTTGCGGTCCATTCCCAGACGACGCCCGTGTCTTCGAGCGCCGAGGCGCCCGCCTCCCACTCCGCCTCGCGCGGCAGGCGCTTGCCCGCCCACTTGGCGAAGGCGGCGGCTTCGAAGCCGCTGACGTGACAGACCGGCGCGTCAGGATCGAGCGACTGCAGCCCAGACAGGGTGAAGATGCGCCAGCTCACGCCATCCTGCTCCCAGTACAGCGGCGCGGTCCAACCGCGCTGGCTGACGCAGTCCCAGCCCGCCGACAACCAGAACTCCGGCCGCCGATAGCCGCCGTCCTCGATGAAGGCGAGGTACTCGCCGCAATTGGTCGGCCGCGAGGCGAGTGCGAACGGCTCCAGCCACACGCGATGGCGCGGCCCTTCATTGTCGAAGGCGAAGTCCTCGCCGTCGTGGCCGATCTCGACCAACCCACCTTCGAAGTCGCGCCAGGCCAATGGCGTCGCCGCACCGCGCGACGGCGCAGCCGCGCGATAGGCTGGCTTCAGCGGATTGAGCGACAGCAGATGCTTGGCATCCATCAGGATCAGCTCCTGATGCTGTTGCTCGTGATGCAGGCCGAGCTCGATGATGGCATCGACGTCCCGATTGCTGCCGTCGAGCAGCGCGACCGTCGCATCCGACACGTGGCAACGATAGCTCATGATCTCTGCCAGGCCCGGGCGCGTGAGCATGCCGCGCTGGGGCCGCGGGTGGCGCGGGCCGACGGCTTCGTAATAGGAGTTGAAGAGATATTCGTAGGCCGGATCGAAGCTGCGGTAGCCAGGGGCATGCGGGCGCAGTACGAAGGTCTCGAAGAACCACGTGGTGTGCGCGAGGTGCCACTTGGTGGGGCTGGCGTCGGGCATCGACTGGACCGTCTGGTCCTCGGCCGACAGAGGCTCGGCGAGCTGCTCGGTGCAGGTGCGGACGTCCACGAATCGCTTGCTGCGATGGCCGCCGTGCGCCCGCACGCCCCGCGTTATCATGTTGGACACGGCACCTCCGCCCTGTCGGCAAACGCCGGCGACGATAGCCGGTTGCAATGCCGTGGTCGTGCACTCACTGTGGACATCCTCGAACGTAGGGATGCAAGTGCCGATTTGCGAGATCGATCCTTGGCGCACTCAATATTTCGAGAGTGTGTCGTGCCCACCGGACGTTTTCATTCCCACTGAGGACAGCGATGGCTGGATGTGGAATCCGGCGCATCGCTGGGTCTACGATAAGCTTGCCATAGCGCTCAGTCAGGGACTGACAGCAGCGCCGCATGGCGTCGCTCCGCAGAATTATCCCGTGTTCTCCAAGCCAATTTACAACCTCAAGGGCATGGGCGTGGGCAGCCGAGCCCTCTTCTCGGCCGACGATTACGCCAGCGCTTACCAGCCGGGTCATTTCTGGACGACGTTGCTCGAAGGCGACCATGTCAGCAGCGACGTGGCCCTGGTCGATGGCGAGCCGCAGTGGTGGCGTCATGCGACCGGCGTTGCCAGGGGGGCTGGCACTTTCGACTACTGGGAAGTGCATGCAGTGCCAGCACCCGCGGTCGAGGACTGGTGCGGCGCCTGGTGTCGGCAGCATCTCAAGGGCTATACTGGCCTGCTCAACCTCGAGACCATCGCCGGCCGCATCATCGAAGTCCATCTGCGCTTCGCCGATCAGTGGCCTGATCTCTATGGGCCTGGTTGGGTGGAGGCCATCATCCGTCTCTATGCGTCGCGCCAATGGCGGTTTGACGATTCGGCACGGCGCACCGGATACAGCGTCGTGCTGTTCGCGCCGCACGGCTGGCGATATCGACATCCTTCAGCCGACCTCGAGCGCGCCATCGCGGCGATGCCGGGCGTGTCGAGTGTGCAGATCACTTTCCACGAAGAGCTGCCGCCCGGCCGGCATGCCATGCCGCCGGGCGGCTTTCGCGTCGCCATCGTGAACTGCTGGGATCGCGTCGCCGGTTATGCTGCGCGCGACCACCTGCGTGCCCACTTCGAGGCGACGAAGACTCCCCTCTAGGAGTTGCGCCGCAGGAATCCGGCGAACAGGCTGACGACGAACAGAACCAGCGCGATGACGAACAGGATCTGCGCCATGCCGGTCGCGGTCGAGGCGATCCCGCCGAAGCCGAACAAGCCGGCCAGCAGCGCAATCACGAGGAACATCAGCGCCCAGTACAACATCGTTGTGTCTCCTTGTGATCTTTCGATCTCGGCACAGTTAACGCCGCCGCGACCGAGGGAGTTCCTGTCCGGTGACAGCAACCCGGTCTTTGGCGAAGCGTTTCCTAGGTCCTGATCCACGCCAATGGAGCCCCCATGGAACGCGAACTCACGCCCGTTGAGGCGCGCAGCGGCGTCGTCAGCGGCCGCATTTTGACCATTCTTGTGCTCTCGTCCGTCGGCGCCATCGCGGCGCTGGCGCTTGCCTGGCTATTCCTCTTCCCGAGATAGACGCGCCCGCTAGACTGAGCCGATGAAGAGCCTGTTCATCGGCTACCTCGCCGCCCTGGCGACCCTCGCCGTGCTCGATGCCCTTTGGCTGGGCGTTGTCAGCCGCGATTTCTACAAGGCACGGCTGGGCCAGCTTCTGCTCGATCAGCCGAAGTGGCCAGTGGCGGTCTTGTTCTATCTGGTCCACGCCGTCGGCGTCGTCGTCTTTCCGGTGCCGTTGGCGGCATCGTGGCTTTCGGCTGTCCTGTACGGCGCGCTGTTCGGCTTCGTCGTCTATGCCGCCTACGATCTCACCAACCTCGCCACCCTGCGCGGCTGGCCGATGGCAGTCAGCCTGGTCGATCTCGCCTGGGGAGCGATTGTCAGTGCGGCCGCGTGCGTTGCAGCCTTCCTCGCGCTTCGCGCCCTCTCTTAGCGAAGCGCGGACCGCGGGCGTCCCGCCCGCTCATGACCATGAGCGGGCAGGAAGGTCGCGGTAGACCGCGACCCAGCCCGCGGTCCGAATCATGAGCGATCGTCGTACTCCGGATGGCGGCGAACATAGGCAACGACGAAGCTGCAGGCGGGCACGATCTTGAAGCCGCGCTTGCGCGCATCGGCCAGGGCCGCGCCGACCAGGCGCGAGGCGAAGCCCTTGCCTTCATCGGCGCGCGGCACCTCGGTGTGAGTGAAGATCATGCGGTCGTCCTGCTCGCGATAGACTGCGATGGCAAGGCCGCTGTCGGTGTCCATCTCATAGCGGCGCGCGGCGGCGTTGTGGCGCACCGTCATGATCCAGTCCTCAGCCTTGAGAGCGATAGCCGTACTCGTTGCGCACGCAACGCTCGAAGTTCTCGGTGTAGGGCGCAATGCCATACGACTGGCAGGCCGCACGCGACGCCGTCATGCGCTGCTCCGGCGTATAACCCTTGCCGGACTTGGCTTCTTGA
>DATGZZ010000166.1:0-8737 GCA_035296945.1 Reyranella sp. | reverse complement strand
AGGGGATCGCCGGGCTTGGGATCGGGGTCCTGCTCGTCGAAGGTGGCGATCAGCGCCCGCACCGGGAAGGGCGCCGCGAAATCCTCGACGGCCTTCGTGCGGCCGACCCACTGGCGCATGCTTTCCAGAGACATCCGGCGTCTTTCCTCCCGCAGGCCGCGACTCTGCCACTGCCAGCGGGAGGTGGAAAGACGGCGTCCGCGTCGCTATATAGCCCGCAGAGCCAACCGGGAGCGGCCATGACCACGTTCAACGAGCGCGAAAAAGCCTTCGAAAAGAAGTACGAACACGACCAGGACCTGAAGTTCAAGGTCAACGCGCGCAAGAACAAGCTGCTCGGCCTGTGGGCCGCGGGCCTGATGGGCAAGAGCGGCGCCGACGCCGAGGCCTATGCCAAGGACGTCGTGCTGGCCGACTACGAGAAGCCGGGCGACAGCGATGTCATCGAGAAGCTGGTCAAGGACCTCGCCGCCGCCGGCAAGCCGATGGAAGACCACACCATCCGCAAGCAGGCCGAGCGTCTCGCGGCCGAGGCCAAGGAGCAGTTCATGAAGGAGACGCGCTAGGCGTCTTTCGCGAAACGGAAAAGTCCCTCGCTGCGCTCGGGATGACAGGGTGCTGCGTAGCGAACGTTTCCTGTCACCCCGAGCGTAGCGAGGGGCCTTTGCTCTTTCGCTTCCCGGCGCGTTGAGGTCTTCTTCCGCCTGAAATCAGGAGGAAACGAATGGCCGGCCTTCTTCAGGGACACGTCGCCGCCGTGACCGGCGGCGGATCGGGCATCGGGCAGGGCATCTGCCAGGCCTATGCCCGGGAAGGTGCCAGCGTCATCGTGCTCGACGCCAACCTCGACGGTGCGAACGAGACCGTCGGCCTCGTTGCGAAGGCGGGCGGCAAGGCATCCGCGGTGAAGCTCGACGTGACCGACCGCCAGGCCTGCAGGGCCGCCGCCGCCGAGATCGCCAAGGGCGGCAACATATCAATCCTGGTCAACAATGCCGGCATCAACCGGCGCAACCCCATCACCGGCGACGCCGCGGCCGTGACCAAGGACTGGGACGATATCCTGTCGATCAACCTCGACGGCGTGTTCAACGTCACGCATGCCTTCCTCGACCAGATCCGCGTGACCAAGGGGCGGATCGTCAACATCGGCTCGATCCAGTCGTTCGTGCATGTGAGCTGGCCGAACTCGGCGGCCTACACGACGTCCAAGCACGGCGTGCTAGGCTTCACGCGGGCGCTCGCGGCCGAGCTCGGCAAGGACGGCGTGCGCGTCAACGCCATCGGGCCCGGCCTGATCGAGACCAGGATCAATGCCGAGGCGCGCGCCAAGAACCCCGAGATGGTCGCCATGGTCATGCGCCACACGCCGCTGAACCGCGCCGGCAAGCCCGAGGACATCGCCGGACCCGCGGTCTTCCTGGCCTCCGATCTGTCGTCCTACGTCACGGGCAGCATCATCATGGCCGACGGCGGCTTCCGCACGCTCTGACTGAACAAAACCCGAAGGAATTCCCATGCAGGACCGCTATCTTCGAACCGGAATCTTCCTCGCGCCCTTCCATGCGCTGGGCGAGAATCCCACGCTTGCGATCGAACGCGACATGGAGCTGGTCGAGCATCTCGACCGTCTCAACTATCACGAGGCGTGGATCGGCGAGCATCACTCGGGTGGCTTCGAGATCATCGCCTGCCCGGAGATGTTCATCGCGGGCGCAGTCCAGCGTACGCGCAACATCCGCCTCGGCACGGGCGTGGTGTCGCTGCCCTACCATCACCCGTTCACCTTGGCGTCACGGATGATGCAGCTCGACCACATGGCCCGAGGCCGGGCGATGTTCGGCGTCGGTCCAGGGGCGCTGATCTATGATGCCGACAAGATCGGGCTCAAGGCCGCCGATCAGCGCCGGCGCATGACCGAATCGCTCGATTGCATCATGGAGCTGATGCAGGGGGGCACCGTCGACCGCAAGACCGACTGGTTCACCTTGAACCAGGCCCGGCTGCAGCTGATGCCCTACACGCAGCCCGCCATGGAGATGGCGGTGGCCTGCTCGCGTTCGCCGGTCGGCGCCGTGGCGTCCGGAAAGCACGGCATCGGCATGCTGTCGATCGGCGGCACGTCCGACGAAGCGTTGCTCGGGCACGCCAAGAACTGGTCCATCCATGAGGAGGCGGCGGCGAAGGCCGGCAAGAAATCGGACCGCTCGAAGTGGCGCATCGTCACCTTTGCCCACGTCGCCGAGACCCGCGAGAAGGCACGGGCCGACATGGCCTACGGGCTGGCCGACTTTGCGCGGTACTTCACCGATGTCGCCACGTTCCCAATCATTCCGCCCGACGTCGCCGATCCGGTCGAATTCCTGACCACCAGCGGGCTTGCCTGCATCGGTACGCCGGACGACTGCATCCGGCACTTCGAACGGTTATGGCAGGGCTCAAACGGCGGCTTCGGAGCGGTGCTGCTTCTGTCGCACAATTGGGCGGACTGGGAATCGACCAAACGCAGCTACGAGCTGATGGCGCGCTACGTCCATCCGCACTTCCAGCGCCAGTCGAACGCGCTCCGGGTGGCGAGCTACGACAATGCCACGGCGAAGCACGAGACGGCTGGTGCTGAGTCCGCGCAGGCCGTGATGACCGAGATCGAGCGCTACGAAAAGGCCAAGGCGAAAGCGTGAGCGCTAGCCGAACACGCGCTTGAAAATCGTGTCGACGTGCTTGGTGTGGTAGCCCATGTCGAACAGGGCCACCAGCTCGTCGTCCGCCAGGAACTGCCTGATCTCCTTGTCGGCGCGGCACAGCGCCAGGAACGAGGCGTTGCCACGCCACGCCTCCATGGCGTTGCGCTGGACGGCGGCGTAGGAATCCTCGCGGCTCATGCCTTTCTGCGTCAGCGCCAGCAGCACGCGCTGCGAGAAGACCAGCCCGCCAAGTGAATCGAGATTGCCCTTCATGCGCTCGCCGTAGACGACCAGCTGCTCGACGACCGAGGTGAGCCGGTTGAGGGCGAAGTCGAGGGTCGCCGTGGCATCGGGCGCGATATAGCGCTCGGCCGAGGAGTGCGAGATGTCGCGCTCGTGCCACAGCGTGACATTCTCCAGGGCCGGAACGACGGCGCTGCGCACCACGCGGGCGAGGCCCGTCAGGTTCTCGGTCAGCACCGGATTGCGCTTGTGCGGCATCGACGAGCTGCCCTTCTGCCCCTCGGAGAAGAACTCCTCGGCTTCCCGGACCTCGGTGCGCTGCAGGTGGCGGATCTCGGTGGCGAGGTTCTCGACGCAGGACGCAATGACCGCCAGTGTCGCGAAGAACGCGGCATGGCGATCGCGCGGGATCACCTGCGTGGAGACCGGCTCGACGCTGAGGCCGAGCCTCTTGGCGACGTGCTCCTCGACCCGCGGATCGACATTGGCGAAGGTGCCGACCGGCCCCGAAATGGCGCAGGTCGCGATCTCGGCGCGCGCCGCGACCAGCCGGGCGCGATTGCGGATGAAGGCGGCATAGTGGCCGGCCAGCTTGACGCCAAAGGTCGTGGGCTCGGCATGGATGCCGTGGCTGCGGCCGATGGTAAGCGTGTCCTTGTGCTGCAGCGCCCGCTTCTTGAGCGCGGCGAGCAGGCGGTCGACGTCGCCCAACAGGATGTCGGCGGCCTCGGTGAGCTGGACCGAGAAGCTGGTGTCGAGCACGTCCGACGAGGTCATGCCCTGGTGCACGAAGCGCGACTGCGGGCCGATGAATTCGCCCAGCCAGGTCAGGAAGGCGATGACGTCGTGCTTGGTCACCCGCTCGATGGCGTCGATCTTCTCGACGTTGCCCTTGGGATCGGCCTGGAGAGCGGCCATTGCCTTCTTGCCGCCCTCCCAGATCGCCTTGGCGGCATCCGTGGGAATGATCCCGAGCTCAGCCATGGCGTCGCAGGCGTGCGCCTCGATCTCGAACCAGATGCGGAAGCGGTTCTCGGGGGCCCAGATGGCCGCCATCAGCGGCCGGGTGTAGCGGGGAAGCATGGCCGGGCTTTTAGCCCCGATGACCCCGCGCCGCCATGTTAAGAAGTGTCGCCATGAAGAAGACGATGACCCCGCTGGCCCAGTGTCCGCGTGAAACCCTGGCCGCCATCGAGGGCGTGCTGACCGACATTGACGAGACCGTGTCGACCCATTCCCAGCTCACCGCCGAGGCCTACGGCGCCATGGAAGCGCTGAAAAAGGCTGGATTTCGCGTGATCCCGGTGACCGGCCGGCCGGCCGGCTGGTGCGACCTCATCGCCCGCTTCTGGCCGGTCGACGCCGTGGTCGGCGAGAACGGTGCTTTCTGGATGTGGCATGACGACAAGGCGCACAAGCTGCGCACCCGCTTCGTGCAGAGCGATGCCGAGCGTGCCGAGGGCAAGCGCCGGCTGGAGACCGTGCGCGCCCAGGTGCTGGCTGACGTGCCGGGCGCGGGCATCGCTTCGGACCAGCCCTATCGTGCGGCCGACCTTGCCATCGACTTCTGCGAAGACGTGCCCGCGCTGCCGCATGATGACGTGCTGCGCATCGTGAAGATCTTCGAGCAGCACGGTGCCCACGCCAAGGTGAGCTCGATCCACGTCAATGGCTGGTTCGGCGACTACGACAAGCTCACGACCAGCCGGCTGATGATGGGCGAGCTGTTCGACGTCGATCTCGAGACCTGCCGCGACCGCTATGTCTTCTCCGGCGATTCGCCCAACGACGCGCCGATGTTCGGCTTCTTCCCTAACGCCGTCGGCGTGGCGAACGTGCGCGACTTCGCCGCCGACATGGATCACCTGCCGCGCTGGATCACCACGGCGCGGTCGGGCGCGGGCTTCGTCGAGCTGGCGAGGGCGCTGATCGCAGCGCGCCAGCCATGAGCTTTCCGCGCCCGCCGGCCGCCGTCATCTTCGACATGGACGGCCTGCTGTTCGACACCGAACGGCTTTATGGCCAGGCGATCCTGACGGCCGCGGCCGAAGTCGGCTGCCCGATGAGCCACGACATCTTCCTTCGGCTCATCGGCGGCTCGCGGGAGGGGAACCATGCCTTCCTGATCAGCCACTACGGCCCGGACTATCCGCTCGCGACCTTGATTGCAACGTGGGGACGGCACTTCAGGGAGCTTGCAGCGGCCGGCCTGCCGCTCAAGCCCGGCGCAATCGAGTTGCTGGACCTGCTGGACGATCTCGGTCTGCCCCGGGCGATCGCCACGTCATCCACCCATGCCACGGTCCAGGCCAACCTGCTCGTGCACAGCCTGGCGGACAGGTTCCACGGCGTGGTGGCGCATGGCGACTATGCCAGCGGCAAGCCTGCGCCCGATCCCTACCTCAGGGCGGCCGAACGGCTGGGCGTGGCGCCTGCCCTTTGCCTGGCGCTGGAGGATTCCCACAGCGGCGTGCGATCGGCATCGGCCGCCGGCATGATGGCGGTCATGGTTCCCGATCTCATTCCGCCGACCGACGAGATCCAGGGGCTTTGCACGCATGTCGTGGTCGACCTGCATGGCGTTTGTCGCATGCTCGGCGGGCACCGATGAAGCTGCCGCGCCAGCCGACGGCCGTGGTCTTCGACATGGACGGCCTGCTGTTCGACACCGAAAGCATCTATGAGCGCGCCGCGCTGCTGGCGGCGGCCGAGCTCGGCTGCGAGATGGATTCCGCGTTCTTCCGCAGCACGGTCGGCTCTGCCTGGCCGGCCACCCGCGAGCGCCTGATCGATCTCTATGGCCCGACCTTCGCGGTCGACGAGCTGCGTGCGCTGGCAGGCCGCATCTTCAACGAGCTGGTCGAGGCCGACCTGCCGGTGAAACCTGGCGCGCTGGAGCTGCTCGACCTGCTCGACGCGCTCGGCCTGCCGCGGGCCATCGCCACGTCGTCGTCACGCGCGACCGTCCGCCGTCATCTGGAGGCCCACGGCATGGTCGATCGCTTTCATCATGTCGTCGCGCACGACGATTGCGAGCGCCACAAGCCCGAGCCTGATCCATTCCTGAAGGCGGCGGGGCTGCTGGGCGTCGCGCCGTCGCTCTGCCTTGCTCTCGAAGATTCGCACATGGGTGTCCGCGCTGCTTCGGCGGCCGGCATGATGACGATCATGGTTCCGGATCTCATTCCGGTGACCGAGGAAATAAAGGGCATGTGTGCACTCGTCGTCGACGACTTGCACGAGGTCCGTCTTCTTCTCCTGGACCGCTACCGCACCGGCGAGACCAGCAGCGAGCCGTAGCGGGTCACGCTATCGGCCTGGCTCCACACACCCAGCGGCCCCGCCTGCGGCAGGCTGCGATCGTTGACGTCGAACAGGGCCTTGCCGTCGAGTGCCACCTCGAAGCGTTCATTGGCGGCGATCACGCGCAGCGAATGCCATTTCCCGGCCTCGATCGGCGCGTCCTTGGCCGCGAGCTGGCTGCGCTTGCCGTTTTCCACGCGGTAGAGGCGCACCGAATTGTCCAATGAGTTGGCCCGCACGACGTAATAGTCGCTGGCGCTCTGGGCGCGGAACATCAGGCCGGCAACCTGGGCGCGGGTGCCGCTGATCGGCTTGAAGCGCAGGGTGGCGTCGAAGTCGCGGGTCACGCCCTGCGGCGAGATGCACAACGGGAAGCGAAGGTCGGTGGGATCTCCCGCCGTTTCCGCCAGTGCCCAGCCGTCGGGCGCGTCGGGATCGGCGACCGGCTGCCAGCTCGGCGGCCGGCCGAGGCCGGTCATGCCCTGGGTGCAGGCGACCCGGCCGTCGGCCGTGGTGAGCGGCACGACGAGCTGGGCAAACGCGGGGGAGGCGAAGAGGACCATCGCCAAGGTTAGCAAAAGTCGCATGAGGTGAGCCTACCAGAACGCGTCGACCTTGACCGCCGTTGCCGGACGGAGGAGTTTACGCCGCGATCGGAGTACGCGGAAATTTTGGAAGGGGGGATTCAATGCGACTTTGCACCATCATGAACGGCGGCAAGGCGGTGGTCGGCGTCAAGAACGACGACGGCAAGATCATCGACCTCAGCAAGCAGATGCCGCGCGGGCCGAAGTCGGTGGTCGAGATCCTGGCCGGCGGCAAGAAGGTCCAGGCCGAGGTCGCCAAGGCCTGCGCCAAGCCCAAGGCCGGCGCCACGGTGTCGGCGAAGTCGGCCAAGTACCTGCCGCCGATTCCCAACCCCGGCAAGGTCCTGTGCATCGGCCTGAACTACCGCAAGCACGCCGAGGAAACCGGCAACCCCATGCCGCCGTACCCCATCGTGTTCTGCCGCTTCAACAACACGCTGGTGCCGCACAACGGCAAGATGCCGATGCCCAGCCACAGCACTCAGCTCGACTGGGAGGCCGAGCTCACCATCGTGATCGGCAAGAAGTGCCGCAACGTGCCCAAGGAGAAGGCGCTCGGCGTGATCGCCGGCTACGCCTGCTTCAACGACGGCTCGCTGCGCGACTGGCAATTCAAGGGCAGCCAGTGGACGCTGGGCAAGAATTTCGACGGCACCGGCGGCTTCGGTCCCGATATCGTGACCTCCGACGAGCTGCCGCCGGGCGGCGCGCCTCTGCGCATCATGACCCGCGTCAACGGCGAGGTCATGCAGGACAGCAACACCGACGACCTGATCTTCGACGTGCCGACCCTGGTGCACGAGCTCTCCAAGGTCATGACGCTCGATCCGGGTGACATCATCATCACCGGCACACCCTCGGGCGTCGCCGCGGGGCGCACGCCGCCGAACTGGCTGAAGCCCGGCGATGTCTGCGAGGTCGAGATCGAGAAGATCGGCGTGCTGCGCAATCCGATCGTGCAGGGGGCTTAACTCTCTTTCCTCCCCTTCGCGGAATCCGCGAAGGGGAGGTGTCGCCGTCATACGGCGACGGAGGGGTCATGAGCATCGTCACGGGTGCTCATGACCCCTCCGTCGCTTCGCGACACCTCCCCAGCTTCGCTGGGGAGGAAGAATCATCGCCGCGGCACGCGGTCCAGACCGCCCATCATCAAGCGTGTCGCGAATTCGGCGGCGCCGGCCGGATCGACCGGATCGCGCGCCACCATGACGATCGAGATCTCGAAAGCGATGCCTGCCATCGCGGCGGCGAGGTAGCTGACGTCGACGTTGGGCAGCACTCCCGCGGCGATGGCTGCGCGGATGTGCTCGTTCAGGGCCAGCGCCAAGGCGCGCACATCGGGCTTGTCGAGCAGGGTGCGGATGGCGGTGAAGTTCTTGCGCGCCAGCGCCAGCAGCTCGGCATCCTCGACGATGAAATCGAAGTAGACCGCGTAATGGCCGTGGAAGAACGCCTCGGCCGTCGTCGCCTTGGCGCGGCCGTTCTGATGCCGTTTCAGGAGCTCGCCGGTCAGTTCGCCGACCACTGCCTCGAAGATCTCGTCCTTGTCCTTGAAGTAGTTGTAGAAGGTACCGGAGGCGAGGTCGGTGCGGCGCACGATGTCGCGCACGCTTGCCGCGCCAAAGCCCATCTCGGCGAACACCGCGCGCGCCGCCTTGAGCAGCGCCGTGCGGTTCTCCGCCTTGTTCTGCTCGCGGCGCCCCGACCGTTCGCGCTGTTCCGCCGTGACTTGGTCGTCGTCGCTCATGGTCATCTTCCAAGTTGCGACAGTTCGTGGCGCAGGCCCGCCACCATGTCGTCCATCGCCCGGGCCGCTGCCTGCACCGTGCCGCGCAGCCCGACGAAGCCGTGGATCAGGGAATCGAATTCGTGATGGATGGTCTTCACGCCGGCCGCGGTCAGGCGATCGGCATAGGCTTG
>DATGZZ010000165.1:0-7346 GCA_035296945.1 Reyranella sp. | reverse complement strand
AACGCCTTCATGTCGCAGGTGCCGCGGCCGTAGTACTTGCCGTCCTTCAAGGTCAGCGTCCACGGATCGGTGTCCCACGGCTGGCCGTCGACCGGCACCACGTCGGTGTGGCCGCTCAGCACGACGCCATCCTTCACGTTGGGACCGATGGTGGCGAAGAGATTGGCCTTCTTGCCGTCCTCGCTCGGCACCAGCTTCGAGTCGATGCCGTGTTCCTGAAGGTACTTCTGTACGTACTCGATCAACGCCAGATTGGAATTGCGCGAGGTGGTGTCGAACGCCACGAGACGGCGCAGCATTTCGACCGAGCCGACGATCTCCCCTGCCATGATGCTCCTTGATTACGCTAGACGGATGTCCGACCGATCATGGTCAAGAATTCGCGCCGTGTCTCGCCATTGTCGCGGAAGGCGCCCAGCATGCGGCTGGTCACCATGGCGACGTCGGACTTGTGCACGCCGCGGGTGGTCATGCACTGGTGCGCCGCCTCGATGACGACGGCGACGCCGCGCGGCTGCAGGACCTCCTGCAGGGTGTTGGCGATCTGCGCCGTGAGCTTCTCCTGGATCTGCAGGCGGTAGGCAAAGGCATCGACCACGCGGGCGAGCTTGCTGATGCCGACGACGCGCTTGTCCGGCAGGTAGCCGACGTGGACCTTGCCGATGATCGGCACCATGTGATGCTCGCAGTGCGATTCCAGGCGGATGTCGCGCAGCACCACGACCTCGTCGTAGCCCTCGACCTCCTCGAAGGTCCGCTGCAGCATGTCGCGCGGATCCTGGTCGTAGCCGCCGAAGAATTCCTCGTAGGAGCGCACGACGCGATCGGGGGTGCCGACGAGGCCCTCTCGGTCGGGATCGTCGCCGGCCCAGCGGATTAGGGTGCGCACCGCAGCTTCCGCCTCCTCGCGCGAAGGACGAGTGAGCCCGGTGGCGAGCGAGACCATCTCGCCCTTCTTAAGCATCCTGTTCATGGTCGTTTCCCTCAATTGAACCGGCGCCTTAGTTCAGCTTCCGATCGGGGCTGGGCAGGTCGAGTGAAAAGGTCGGTATCTCGATGTCGAAGTTCTCGCCGGACTCGCTCACCATCTGGTAGCTGCCGCTCATGAAGCCCGAAGGCGTGGAGAGCGACGTGCCGGAATTGTACTCGAACATTTCCCCGGGACGCAGCAACGGCGTCTTGCCGACGACACCCGGGCCCCGCACCTCCTGCACGCGGCCCAGCGCATCGGTGATCTTCCAGTAACGGCTGCGCAACTGCACTGCGACATCGCCCTCGTTCTGGATGACGACGAAATAGGCCCACACGAATTGCGACTTCGCGGGATCGGACTGATCGGGCAGATATTGCGGCCTGACGGTCACTTGGATGGCACGGGTTGTGGCTGTGTACATGCGACGATCCTGGAACTCTGACATGGGACGTTCGCGCTGAAAGGTCAAATCGAGCAAGGCCCTACGATCAATGCCGGATTAGCGGCCACCTCCCCACGCGCAGCGTAACGCCCTGCGTGGGGAGGTGTCGCCGTCATACGGCGACGGAGGGGTCATGAGCTGCGGACTCGTTGGGGCCCATGACCCCTCCGTCCGCTTCGCGGACACCTCCCCAAGCTTCGCTTGGGGAGGGAAGCTGTGCATCAGATCGGAAAGATCAGGCAGGTCGTCGTGCCGTGCGCCAAGAGCTTGCCGGTGCTGTCGTAGAGCTTGCCTTCCGACGTGCCGATGCGCGAGCCGACGTTGATCACCTTGCCTTCGGCCTTCACCGGACCGGTCTTATCGGTCATGGCGCGCACGTAGTTCACCTTGATCTCGACCGTGGTGTAGCCGATGCCGGCCTTGAGCGTGGTGTGGATGCAGCAGCCCATCACCGAATCGAGCAGGGTGGCGGCGATGCCGCCGTGCACGGTGCCCAGCGGATTGTAATGGTCGTAGACCGGCGTGTAGTCGAAGACGACGCGGCCCGCCTCGACCTCCGACACCCTGAAGCCCAGTGCCTTGGTGATCGGCGGCGCCGGGAACCGGCCTTCCAGCAGGCCCTTGAACAGGGTGAGCCCGTCCATGGCGCGGGCCTGCTCGAGGGGCACCACGCCGTAACCCGCATCGCTCATCATCGTCTCCCTCACCGTCTTTGCGTGCATATACACATTCGCGCTTGGCCATCGCAAGCGGCGGGTTTAGGCTGCCGCCATGTCCGGCCCCCGCCTGTCGCCCCTCGACTGCACCTGCTTTCGCGTCCGCGGCGCGGCGCGGCGCGTGACCCAGATCTACAGCAAGCACCTGGCATCGACTGGCTTGAAAATCTCGCAGTTCTCGCTGTTGGGCTTCGTCACGGCCCAAGGCCCGGTGTCGATTGGTCGATTGTCCGACCTGCTGGCCACCGACCGCACGACGCTGACGCGCAACCTCGGCCCGTTGCTGAAAGACGGGCTGATCGAGCGCGCCCAGTCGGATGACAAGCGACGCCATGAGCTGGTGGCAACCCCGGCCGGCCGCGCCCTGTTCAAGCGCGCGCTGCCCCTGTGGGCGGCGGCCGAGCAGGAGGTGCGCGACGCCATGGGTGCCAAGCTCACGGCTGATCTGCATGGTGCCATCGAGCGCTCGATGGAGAAACTCTCGGCGCTCTGACCTCAGCACTCATGATTCGGACCGCGGGCTGGGTCGCGGTCTACCGCGACCTACTCGCCCGCCTCATGAATCGTGAGCGGGCCGGAGGCCCGCGGTCCGCGCTACGCTACAGATTGGCGGCGAAGAAGCCGTATTCGAGTTCCATCGCCCGGCGATAGTTGGCGCGGACGGCGGGCGTGTCGGAGGCGTGCGCATCGAGCAAAGCCTCCAGCCGCACCGCCAGCGCCTCGAAGCCGGGATCGGAATAGGTTTTTACCCAGTCGGCATAGGTCGGCGCGACGGCAGTCCTGGCGAGCGACTGGCCGAGCCAGGCATAGAGCCGCATGCAGGGCGTCATGGCGGCGATGGTCTCGCCGAGCCGGCCGCGCCGGGCCGTGTTCAGGAGAAACTCGACGTAGAACCTGGTCTCGGCGATCGGCGTCACGCCCAAAAGGTCGATCTGCAGGCGCTCGGTATAGCTCTTGTGCAGCTTGAGCTCCGCGACGACGCCCGAGATCAGCTCGGCGAAGCCATAGAGATCTTCGCGCGAAGTGCCGTTGGCGAGGCAGAAGGCGTAACCCCGTGCGAAGGCGTCGAGGAAATAGGCATCCTGTGCCACGTAGCGCTTGAAGTTCTCGATCGGCAGGGACCCGTTACCGAGTCCCTGCACGAAGTCATGCGTCCGGATACGCGCGGCCAAGTCGGCGTTGATGTCCCACAGGTGCAGCGCCAGCGACACCGTTGCTCAGCCCAGCGCCTGCACCAGGTCGGCAATGATGTCCTCGGCGTCCTCGAGGCCGACCGAGATGCGCACGGTGCCGTCGCCGATGCCGAGCTTGGCCCGTTCCTCGGCGCCGATGCGCATGTGCGTCGTCGTGGCCGGATGCGTCACCAGGCTCTTCGCGTCGCCGAGGTTGTTGGAGATGTCTATAAGCTTCAGGCGATTCAGGGTCTCGAAGGCCGCCCACTTGCCGGCCTTGAGGTCGAAGGTGACGACGCCGCCCGCACCTGACATCTGCTTCATGGCGAGCGCGTGCTGCGGATGGTCCTTGCGGCCGGGATAGAGCACGCGACCGATCGCCGGATGAGCGGCCAGCGCATCGGCCACGCGCGCGGCGTTGGCGCAGTGGCGCTCGATGCGCAGCCCCAGTGTCTCCATGCCCTTGACCAGCACCCAGGCATTGAACGGGCTGAGCGAGGGGCCGGTGTTGCGGATGATCGGCTGCAGCTTGTCGAGGATGAACTCCTTGGAGCCCAGCACCGCGCCGCCCAAGGTGCGGCCCTGGCCGTCGATGTACTTGGTGGCCGAGTGCACGACGATGTCGGCACCCCATTCCAGCGGCCGCTGCAGGATCGGCGTGGCGAAGGCGTTGTCGAGCACGACCTTGGCGCCAGCCTTGTGGGCGAGGTCGCACACCGCCTTCACGTCGACGATGTCGAGCATGGGGTTCGACGGCGATTCGAACAGCACGGCCTGCGTCGGCGTCGACAACGCCTTCTCCCACTGCGCGAGATCGCCGCCGTCGACGAACTCGCCCTGGATGCCGTACTTGGGCAGCAGGTCGGCCACGATGTAGTGGCACGAGCCGAAGAGCTGGCGGGCCGCGACGATGCGGTCGCCCGACTTGAGCAGCGCCAGCAGGGTGAAGAACACCGCCGACATGCCGGTCGAGGTGGCGCGGCAGGCCTCCGCACCCTCGAGCGCGGCCAGGCGATTCTCGAACATGCTGACGGTCGGATTGCCGAAGCGCGAATACTGGTAGTGCGTGCTCTCGCCCTTGAAGGTGGCCTCGGCCTCCTCCGCGCTCGAGTAGGCGTAGCCCGAGGTCAGGTAGAGCGCCTCCGACGTCTCGTCGAAGTTGCTGCGCAACTGCCCGCCGCGTACCGCGCGCGTCTGCGGCCGCCAGGTCGACTGATCGGCCTTCGCCTTCTTCTTCGGAATCGCTCCGTCCATTGCCCTCTCCTCACGTCCGCGCCTCTGGAAGACGCGCAACGAAAAAGCCCCCGACCTGGAAGGACGGGGGCTTTTGCGAGCACCTCCGACCTTTTAGCGATTTTTAACGTGGTCGCAAGCCGGTCGGCTCAAATCTCCACGAGGCGTCTCTATACAGACGAAGAAGGGAGTGCGCAAGCACCCCCTTCGCCCGGCTTTCAATGCTTCTGCTTGGCCAACGCCTGCTCGCGCAGCTTGGTCAAGGTGATGCGCGACGTCAGCGCCTCAGGGTCGGTCTTCACGTGGATGATGGCGGGTTTGGCCGCCGCCACCGCGCGCTCGAAGGCCGCGGCATAGTCTTCCGTCCTCTCGACCGTCTCGCCGTGGCCGCCGAACGCTCGCGCGTAGGCCGCGAAGTCGGGGTTCTTGAGGTCGGTGCCGACCACGCGCGTCGGATACTCACGCTCCTGGTGCATGCGGATCGTGCCGTACATGCCGTTGTCGACGACGGTGATCACGATGTTGGCGCCGTGCTGGACGGCCGTCGCGAACTCCTGGCCGTTCATCAGGAAGCAGCCGTCGCCTGCCAGCGACACCACCATGCGATCAGGCTCGGCGATCTTGGCCGCCACCGCCGCCGGCACGCCGTAGCCCATGGCGCCGCTGGTGGGCGCGAGCTGGGTCTTGAAGCCGCGATACTGGAAGAAGCGGTGCAGGAAGGCGGCGTAGTTGCCCGCGCCGTTGGTCACGATGGCGTCGTCGGGCAGCCGCTTGTTCAGCCAGGCGATGACTTCGCCCATGTTGACCGCGCCGGGCAGCGGCCCCGGCTTGATGTTGTCGAGATACTCGGCGTGCGCGGCTGCTGTCTCGGCCTTCCAGCGCTTGCCGTCGACCGGCTTCATCGCGCGGGCGGCGGTGGCGAAGTTGGCCATGCCGCTGTTGATCGGCAGGGTCGCCTGGTAGACGCGGCCCAGCTCCTCGGCGCCGGCATGGACGTGCACCAGCTTCTGTTTCGGCACCGGCAGGTCGAACAGCGTATAGCCGCCGGTCGTCGCCTCGCCCAACCGCGGGCCGACGGCGATGATGAGGTCGCAGGCCTTCAGCCGCTTGCCCAGCGCCGGGCCGACGCCGACCCCGAGATCGCCGGCATAATTCGGATGGCGGTTGTCGAACAGGTCCTGGTTGCGGAACGAGGCGCAGACCGGCAGGTCATTGGCCTCGACGAAGGCACGGATGTCGGCACAGGCCTTGGCCGTCCAGCCGCCGCCGCCCACGATCACCATCGGCTTCTCGGCGGCCGCGAGCAGTTCACGGAGCGTCGCCATGTCCTCGGTCGCCGGCGCGCCGCGGGCGATCTTGTAGGGGCCGGCGTCGGGCACCTCGACCTCGTCGACCAGCATGTCCTCGGGCAGCGCGATCACGACCGGGCCGGGCCGGCCGTTCAGCGCGGTGTGAAATGCCTGGCTGATCAGCTCGGGGATGCGCCGGGCGTCCTCGATCTGGACCACCCACTTGGCCATCTGGCCGAACA
Organism: Reyranella sp.; assembly: GCA_035296945.1. GTDB lineage: Bacteria > Pseudomonadota > Alphaproteobacteria > Reyranellales > Reyranellaceae > Reyranella. The sequence continues at coordinate 1,279 of DATGZZ010000165.1, read as the reverse complement.
TGCGGCGATAGTCGATCTCCTGGAAGGCCTCGCGGTCGGACGCCTCGCGCGCCACTTGGCCTACCAGCAGGATCATGGGCGTCGAATCCTGGAACCCGGTATGCAAGCCGATGCTGGCATTGGTGGCACCCGGACCGCGCGTGACGAAGGCGATGCCGGGCTTGCCGGTGAGCTTGCCGTAGGCCTCGGCCATGTTGGCCGCGCCACCTTCCTGGCGGCAGATGATGAAGCGCATGGAGTTGCGCTGGGCGTAGAGCGCGTCGAGCGCCGCCAGATAGCTTTCGCCTGGCACGCCGAAGATCGTGTCGGTGCCGTGGATGCGCAGCTGGTCGATCAGGACCTGAGCGCCGCTGCGGCGTGGATGAGAGCTCGCCATGACTTTCCCTTACTTCGTGGGTGAGAAGGAGGTTGGCACCAATATCTTGTTATTCATGTGCTTCATATATTCTCGGCTCTTCTGCAAATAGGCTTGCCATGCCGGATCGGCAGCCATCGCAGCGCGACGCCTGGTGCGATCGGCGAGATCTTCGTAGCCCCACATATGCACGATCTCGTTCACATTGCCGACCTCGGTCGTGAAGAAGCCGACCAGATTGCCGAGATGCTTCTTCTGCACCGGCAATCCTTCCTTCTCGTAGAGCGCGAGGAAGTCGCGCAGCCGGCCCGGCTGCAGCTCGTAGGTGCGATGGTCGACGATCATGCAATTCCTCCGATTTCCATGTCGATTGTGTGACCTGCACAAATCGATCTCAACCCTGCCATCTTTGCGGGTCCGCTTGCGGTGGACTTGAGCCGTGATTCAGCGCATAAAGCCTGCATTGCGATACGGCCGACGAGCATCATCATGAGTCTCGGCACAGTCGCGGAGCGCATCGCCGGTCAACGTCTTCTCGTGAGCTTCTTGGTCATCTGTCAAATGTCATCGAAACGCTTGGACCCAGTCGTCCAGCAAGCGCGAGCCGGACTCCGCTCAATCCTTCCTCCAGCCCCGAGCCTTGAATGAGTCGCAAATTGTTTGTGGGCAATCTGCCCTACTCGGTCACGTCTGAGCGTCTGCAAGAAGCCTTCTCTCAGTTCGGCACCGTTACCTCTTCAAAAGTGATCGTGGATCGCGAGACCGGCCGCAGCCGCGGCTTCGCCTTCCTCGAGATGGAAACAGATGATCAGGGCGCCTCGGCCATGCAGGCCATGAACGGCGCGTTGCTCGATGGTCGATCGATCGCCGTGCGCGAAGCCGTTGAACGTCAGCCCGGTGGTGGTGGCGGCGGTGGATTCGGCG
>DATGZZ010000164.1:0-2773 GCA_035296945.1 Reyranella sp. | reverse complement strand
GGTTGTAGCGCTGCTGAATGCGCGGATCGAGCTCGGGCGGCGGCGGTGCGCCGACCGCCGTTCCGTAGTCGCGCGGCGGCGGCACGTAGGGATGGGTGGGCGAAGGGTTCGACCAGCCGCTGAACGTGCTGGTGCCGTGCGGGTCGCCGATGGCGGGCGTCTCGCCGCCGGTGGTCTGGCTCGTGCCGTAGTAGGTGAAGCCGTTGGAGCCCACGCCCCACCACAGGGTGTCGATGAACACCGAGGCCGGTCCGTCGGCCTTGCCCAGGCTGCCTTCCAGCACAGTCACGTCGAAGGTGAGCTTCTCGCCCTCGAGCTTGGCGGCCTTCAGCACGAGCACGACGTCGGCGACCGACGAGCCGTCCTTGCTGAACACCGAGGCCGTCGCATTGGGCGGATCCTTGGCGAAGCTGCCGGTCCGCCAGATCTCGACCATCTCCGGCGTCGCCATGTGGCCGACGGTGCGGGCGGGGCGGCTGGTGAACAAGGTCGCGGTCGGCTGAACGCCGTCGAGGATCAGCTTGTCGCCTTCCAGGCGGCCGGCCTTGGCGTTGAGCACGATCAGCGCCGACGAATATCGCCTGTTGGTCGGAACACCGATCGTCTTGGGCCCGGCCGCAGCCACCGTCGGCGCTGCCGGTGCGGGCGTCGGCGTTTGGGCAATAGCGTATCCGGAAGCCAGGATGAGGGCAGCGGCCAGAAGGCTGCCCAGATGGCTGCACGTGTGATGTGCGTTCATTTACGACTGGTCCTTCCTTCCCCGGGCGTCCGCAGCCGCGACTTGTATAAGGGAAAGCAATCCCCTGGTCGAGTTGACTAAACCCTTTCCACAGCCCATTTTCCGGCCGCTTTAATCCTCAATTCCAACCGGAGGCCGGATGGCCAAAGAAGACCTGATCGAATTCACCGGAGTGGTGTCCGAGCTGCTGCCCAATGCGATGTTCCGGGTGAAGCTCGACAACGACCACACGATCCTCGCCCACACTTCGGGCAAGATGCGCAAGAACCGCATCCGCGTGCTGGCAGGCGACCGCGTCACCGTCGAGATGACGCCCTATGACCTGTCCAAGGGCCGCATCACCTTCCGTTTCAAGTAGGCGTTGAGCGCCCGGCCGATCCCGCCGCTGGTCCTCGCTTCCGCCTCGCCGCGTCGGCTCGACCTGCTGCGCCAGGTGGGAATCGAGCCCGCCAAGATCGATCCCGCCCACATCGACGAGACGCCCGCGCCGCGCGAGCTGCCGCGCGCCTACGCGCTGCGCATGGCCAAGGCCAAGCTCGCCGCCGTCGCCGGCCGTCATCCGGGCATGGTCGTGCTGGCGGCCGACAGCGTCGTGGTCTGCGGCCGGCGCATCCTGCCCAAGGCCGAGACCGAGAAAGAAGCGCGCGCCTGCCTGGGCTTTCTCTCAGGGCGCAGGCACCGCGTCCTGGGTGGCGTTGCCGTCGGCGCGACAGATGGAACGGTGCGTGCACGGCTGATCGAGACCGTGGTGCGCTTCAAGCGGCTCGAAGCGGCCGAGCTCGACGACTACATCCAGAGCGACGAATGGCGCGGCAAGGCCGGCGGCTATGCCATCCAGGGCCGTGCCGCGCGCTTCGTCAGCTTCATTTCCGGCTCCTACAGCAACGTCGTCGGCCTGCCGCTCTACGAGACGGTGGCGCTCCTGAAGGCCGTCGCATGAGCCGCATCGACCGCCTGATCTGCCATGTCATGCCCAACGCCTTCCTGATGGCGCTGGTCGCCGGCGGCCGGCTGGTCGAGCTGCAGATCGTGCGTCGCGACCGCCCGACGCGCGTCGAGAGCGTGTTCCTCGGCCGGCTCGAGCGCGTCATGCCCGAGCTCGACGCCGCCTTCGTCGATATCGGCATCGGCCGCTCCGGTTTCCTGCGCGCCGAGGACCGTGCCGGCAACGACGATTGGCCGCCGCCGGGTGCACCGCTGTTGGTGCAGGTGCGCAACGATGTCGAGGGCGAGAAGGGACCACGCGTCTCGATGAACGTCGCCGTCACCGGCCGCTACCTCGTCTATCATCCGGTCGGCTCGGGCGTCAGCTTCTCGCGCCGCATCGAGGGCGAGAGCGAGCGCGAGCGCCTGCGTGGGCATGTCGAGGACTTGCTGGAAGGCGGCATCGTGCTGCGCACCGCCGCCGCTGGCGTCGGGCCCGACGTGCTGCGCACGGATGCCGCCCAGATCATGGAACGTTGGGAGCAGATCCGTGCCCAGGCTTTCGCCACCCAGCCGCCGGCCGACCTGTCGGCGCGCATTCCCGGCGAGCGCGATCCGATCACCCGCGCCTTGCGCGATCACGGCGCTTCGCTCGAGGAGGTGATCCTCGATGAGCGCGGCATGGCACGCGCCCTGCAGGACGAGATGGATCGCCTGGGCGAAAAGATCCGCGTGCGCTGGCATAACGGGCCGATGCCTGCGTTCGACATCGACGACGTCGAAGGCCAGATCGACACCGCGCTCGCCCCGCGCATCGTGCTGGAGAGCGGCGTCGAAGTGCTGTTCGAGCCGGGCGAGACGCTGATCGCCGTCGACGTCGACAGCGGCAGCGCCGGCGGCCGCCAGGGCCGCGCGCCGCGCCGGCCGGTCGAGGTCAACCTCGAGGCAGCGCCCGCGATCGCCCAGCAGCTCCGCTTGCGCAACCTCGCGGGCGCGGTGGTGATCGACTTCGTCACCATGCGCAGCACCTATGACCGCGACAAGGTGCAGGCCGCCCTCGCCGAGGCCCTTGCCGAGGACCCGGTGCCGACCCAACTCTATGGCTTCACC
>DATGZZ010000163.1:0-11411 GCA_035296945.1 Reyranella sp. | reverse complement strand
GTGAAGCTGAAGCGCATGGCATACTCCTCCCGACCCGATGTTGGCGCTATTTTCCCCCTTATGACCGGCCCGACAAGAGCATCCGCCATGGAGCGCGCATTGCACGAAGCCCGCCTAGCCGCAGAGCGGGGCGAGGTGCCGATCGGCGCCGTCATCGTCGGCCCCGACGGCGCGGTCCTGGCCACGGCCGGCAATCGCACCGAGGAGGCGCGCGATCCCACCGCCCATGCCGAGATGCTGGCGATCCGCGAAGCGGCGGCCAAGCTCGGTGCCCCGCGCCTGGTCGATTGCGATCTCTATGTCACGCTGGAGCCCTGTCCGATGTGCGCCCAGGCGATTTCCTTCGCGCGCATCCGCCGGCTCTATTGGGGCGCGGCCGATCCCAAGGGCGGCGGCATCGAGCACGGCCCGCGCATCTTCGACCAGCCGACCTGCCATCATAAGCCCGAGCTCTATCCGGGAATTGCCGAGGCCGAGGCGGGTGCACTGTTGCGCGCCTTCTTCAAGGAGCGTCGCTGACACTCACATGTTCGCTCGAAGAAAATCCGCAACCTCTTGCCGGAAGCGCCGATGGATGGCGGCGCGGTCGGTTCCCGGCGGGTCGCTACACGCCTCGGGAGCCCGAGCCGCCAAAATCGCCAAGCAGGGATCGACGAACACAAAATGACTGCCGGGTACGGCTACTTGTTGCGGCGGCCGCGGTAGCGCTTTGGCCAGAGCCAGCGCGTTGCCTTCGGGCCGGAGATCGGACTGCGACGCGGCGTAGATCAGTATCGGCGGATCGAGCGATCCCAGGCCGTTGCGCGCAAACGGCGCGCCGTACGGTTCCAGGAGGACGAGGGCCTTCAAGGGGAGCACGTCGTCCGATTTGGGGCTTGGCGGCGCCTTGGCCCAGGAGCCATCGGTGACGATGCCTTCGCATGCCCTGGTATCGTCAGGATGTTCACGGCAATAGGCCGACAAGTGCGCCAAATCGATGTTCGCACCGGCGACGATGAGCGTCACCGCGCCGCCGAAAGAGAAGCCCATCATGCCGACCCGGTCGGGATCGGCGCGTTTGGCAAAGCGTGGATCCGCCAACACGGAATCGAGCGCCTTGTGAATGTGTCGAGGCCGATCGACGAAAGGCCGTTCGGTTCCGGGATGGAACGGCGCGACGACGATGAACCCTTGCCGCGCGAGGTGAAGCAGAAGATTGCCATGACCCAGCGGCGTTCCCGGAGGCCTGCCGCCGCCGTGTGAAGACATCACGACAGGGAAGCGGGCGCCGGCGGCGACCGGCGCGTCGCGGCTTGCCGAAAACCTGAAGGGTCCTTCTTCAATGGAGACTTCGGCGCGTGATGCCGGCGTGAAATGATCGTGGGTCGGCCGACGCGGTCGATATCCCGGCGAGGGCCAGCAGCAGGCTGCAAACAAGTGAACGCACGCGTCTCTCCTCATGCCTTAGGGTTGGCTGATGCGCCCCGAACCCGAGACCTTGCTGGTGAGGTTGGTGGGACGGCTGAGCAGCTTCACGTCGCCCGAACCCGAGATCCTGACGTCGGCGCTGTCCTTGGGAGCAGCCTCGACTTTGCCGCTGCCGGAGATGTCGACCTTGAGCTGCTTCATCGCCAGATCGCCGAGTCTCGCCTCGCCGGATCCCGAGACCTTGACCGTCGCCTGATCGACGCTGCCCTGGGCGCGGACCGTGCCGCTGCCGCTGATGCGAAGGTCGAGGTCGGGCTGGCTGACATTCTCCATCACGAGCTTGCCCGATCCGGAAATGCGGATGTCACGCAAGGCGCGGCCCGGCAACGTGATCTCGAGATCGCGCCCGGCCGTCCAGCCGTGGCAGTCGAGCACGAGACGACGGCCTCTCACCTCGACATTGGCGACGAGATCGGGCGATCCCTTCACGACGATGTCGCTGCCCTGGCCGCCGCGAAAGTACACGGTACCGGGCAGGGAAAGCTCGATGGTGTCACCCCTGTCCCACGCCAGGCGACGCACCGGCGGGCCGCCTTTCGCGCCGTCGCCACAGGACGACGCCAGGTCAAAGGGCAGGCGATGCAGATCGCGGCCGCCCAGCGCATAAGCGAGCGACAGCGAGGCAATGCCGATGCCGAGACCGCCGATCGCGATCAAACCCAGGGTTCTCATGGGACTTCCTCAGATCGCCGGAGTTGCTTTGTTCAACAGCACGTAGTGCAGGCGAGCGTAGCGGCCGAGCAGGCGCACCACGTAGTCGACCATCATCACGAGCAGCGCGCCGCCGCCGATGCCGACGCCGAGCAGGCCCACGCCATAGAGGATGCGGGTGATCGACTTGAAGACGAACAGCCCCTCCCAGCTGAACAGCTTGGCGAGCAGCGCGAGGCCCGCGACGCACAGCACGACCATCACGATGCCGGCGATCAGGGTGAACAGCATCAAGCCCGCCACCAGCGGCAGCAGGAAGACGAAATCCACCGCGATCAGGGCGAGGAAACCTGCAAGGGCGGCGAAGAAGTTGGCGGGCGTGCGCTCTTCCTCCCAGCGCCTGAGGCCCATCTCGGCGCGCAATTCGCGGGCAAGCCGCACGGGATCGCCCAGTGCGTCGGCGATCTCCGCCTCGCTGCGACCGGCCGCCATGCCGTCGGCGAAGTGCTGGGCGTAGTCGGCCATCACGTCGTCGATCTCCGACGGCGGCAGCCCGGCGAGGCGGCGGTGCAAGGTGTCCAGAAACTCGGACTTGGTCATCGGGCTGCTCCTGATGCTTTGGCGGTCGGTGCCGACAGGACGCGCGCCACCGAAGTCGTGAAGGCGTTCCATTCGCTCTTCTGGCTGGCGAGCGCGGCGTGGCCCGCCTTGGTGAGCTGGTAGTACTTGCGCGGCGGGCCGCTGCTCGATTCCTCGAGATAGGTCTTCACCAGCCCGTCGGCCTGCATGCGCCGCATCAAGGGATAGATCGTGCCTTCCCCCATGCCGATCTCGGCGGCGAGCCGGCTGGCGATGTCGTAGGCATAGCCGTCCTGGCGCGCCAGAAGGGCGAGCACGCACATGTCGAGCACGCCCTTGCGCAGCTGCACCAACAACGAATCCGTCACGACATCGCACCTTCGCTATAGCGCATGGCCCAGTACCTTGTTAAACAAGGTAGTGAATGGTAGGCACCTTGTCCAGAGGAAGTCGTCATGCGCCTGTTCGTGATTCTGACCGTCGTCGCCTGCGTTGTTTCAGCGAAGGCCGAGGCCGCGGGCTTCAGGTTCATCGACATTCCCGCCGATGCAAACGGTCCCGCGCTGACGGGGGCGGTCTGGTCGCCCTGCGATCAGCCCCCGCAGGTGATGAAGGTCGGACCGGTCACCATCGCCGCGGCCAGGAACTGCCCGGTCGTCGGTGAGAGGCTGCCGCTCATCGTCTTCTCGCATGGCTCGGGCGGCTGGTTCGGCGCCCATCGCGACACGGCCGCGGCCTTGGCCGACGCGGGCTTTGTCGTTGCCGCCGTCGACCATCCCGGCGACAGCTCGACCGATCGCAGCCGTACCGACACTTTGTCGATCCTGGTCGACCGCCCCGCCGACATCAGGCGCCTGACCGATTTCATGCTCGATGCGTGGCCTGAGCGTTCGAAACTCGACCGTGGACGCATCGGCTTCTTCGGCTTTTCGCGGGGCGCCTATACGGGCCTTGTGATCGTGGGCGGCCGGCTCGATATTCTAGGAATCGCCCCGCTCTGCTCCGAAGGCTTCGTCGACGGGATGTGTGCCGAGATCGACAAGGGTAAGATTCCCGCTCAACAGCCGGCCGCGGATCCGCGTTTCAGCGCTGCCGTCCTGGCCGACCTGGAGTTCGGCCGCACCTTCACGCTCGAGGGACTGAAGGACGTGAAGGCGCCGATCCAGCTCTGGGCGTCGGAGCGTGGCGGAGACGGCGTACTGCCCGAGGACAACGACGCGATCGACGAAAACCTGCCAGACAAGCCCGACTACCGTGTCGTGCCCAACTCGGGACATTTCGCCTTCATCGTCCCTTGCTCGGCCGAAGCCGCAAAGGCCTTGCCGGAGATCTGCGTCGACGCCGGGACTTTCGATCGCGCGGCCTTCCACAAGGAATTCAACGCCGCCGTGCTCGCGTTCTTTCGCAAGCACCTCGTCGGAAGGTAGTCCAATCGTGCAGCCCTCAGCCGCTTCGCGCTATCACGCCCTCGATGCCTTGCGCGCGGCGATGATGTTCCTCGGCATCTACCTGCATGCCGTTGTCGCCTATTCGCCGAACGGCGGATGGCCGTTCAAGCCGCCGCGGCTCACGACGAGCCTCGACTACTCGACGATCGTGATCCACATCTTCCGGATGCCGGTGTTCTACGTCATGGCCGGCTTCTTCGCGGCTTTGTTGCTGCAGCGCTACGGGTCGAAGCGCGCCATCGCCAACCGGTTCTGGCGCATCGCCGTGCCCTTCGTGGTCGGTTGGATCGTCATCTATCCGATGGTCATGGTCATGACCGCCTTCGGTCGTCGCGGCCTCGATCCAGCAGTCGACTTCATCCTATCCGGGCGCTTCCTGGATTATGCCCATCCGTTGCATCTGTGGTTTCTGGAATACTTGATCGTGTTCTATGTCCTGGCGGGGGTCGTCGTGGTGGCCCTGCCACGCGTCGTGCCGTCCGGGATGCGCACCGGATTGCTGGCCCTCTTCCGGTCCGTTGTGCGAGGGGTATGGGCGCCGCTGCCGTTTGGCGTTCTGTCGTTCCTTGCCCTTATGCCCATGACGCACTCATGGCTGGATGATCCGCCGGGCTTCGTGCCGGCGGTGCGTCTCGTGGTCGCCTATGGCATCCCGTTCGGGTTTGGCTGGCTGCTGTTCGCCAACGCCGATCTGCTCGATGTCATCCGCAGACGCGGCTGGCTCTACATGGCGGCCGCGGTTCCGGCGTGCGTTGCCTATGTCGTCTTGCTGTACTCGTTCGCCGACCGCGGCATGGCCTACTATGCGCTCCGCGCCGCGCATGCGCTCGCCATGTGGTGCCTGATCCTGGGCGTCACCGGCCTGTTCCTGCGCTATCTCTCAGGTCATAGCCCGCTTGGGCGTTATCTCTGCGATTCCTCGTACTTCCTTTACATCGCCCATCTGCCGGTGATCATGCTGTTCCAGCTCATCCTGCTCGGCGTGCCGCTGCCGCCACTCGCCAAAATCGGGCTGGCCCTGGCAGGGACCATCGCCGTGCTGCTGCCGCTCTATCACTACGCCGTGCGGCCGACCGTCATCGGCGCCGTGCTGAACGGCCGCAAATATCCCAGCACGTTGGCGCCCGCCGCTGCCGCTTAGGGCTTCACGAACTTCAGCACGAATTCGTCCTTGGGCTGAGGCGGGTCGGGCGTGTTCTTGTCGCGCGGATCGTTGGGATTGCGCAGGAAATTCCCTTCCGCCGCCAGCTTGAAGCCTGCCGCTTCGACTTCCTTGCGCAGGAACGCTTCCTCGATGCGATGGAGCGTCCCGGCCTCGGAAATGCCGGTGCCGGGCCGGCCCGAATGATCGGCGATGACGTAGAAACCGCCCGGCTTGAGCGCTCGGAAGACCGCCCGATTCATGGCCGCACGGTCGATCCCGAGATGTCCAAGGTCGTGATAGTTGAACATCAAGGTCACGAGATCGAAGCGATCGGTCGCCAACTCGGGCGGCACGGGATCTTCGAACGGCCGGGTGAGAGCGGTGATCGGCGCGGCCTTGATGCCGGCGCTCTGCAACGCCTTGTCGCGCTCGGCCAAGGCCACGGGTGAGGGCCGTGGCGCGGCGGCGGGCGCTGCCGGCGCTGCGCTGGGCGTGGCGCTTGGATGGCTGTTGCCCTCGGGCGCCGCCGGCGGTGTCGGCGGCTGGCCGGTGCGCGGCCGGCTCTGGCCGTAGACGGCGCCGGAGGGCCCGATCACCCGCGCCAGCAGTTCCGTCGTGTAGCCACCGGCGGCGCTGAGATCGAGGGCCGTCATGCCGGGACGGGGGCCGATGAAGACCAGCAGCTGCTCGGGCTTGCGGCGCAGATCGTTGGTGCGATCGGCGGCGCTGCGATCGGGACTCGCCACGATCTCGGCGGCCTGCTCGGCCGAGAGCGGCGCGGCCTGTTGGCTCGATGCCGGCTGGACGGCGAGCAGCAGGCTCGTGCCGGCGGCGAGGGCTGCGAGCAGGGTCTCTCGTCGGATCTTCATTGGCCTGTCCTCCAAATTCACTTGTTCGTTGTCGCAACGCGCTCGGCGATCTCCGACACCGTGTAGTGGGCCGACTGTACGGCGCCTTCCTGCCAGGCGGTGACATAGCTCATATGCTCGCCGGCGAAGTAGAACGGTCCGTCGCTGGCGAGCAGGACCGGGTAATCCGATTGCCGCGCTCCCGAAATGGTCTCCCACTCGATCCAGGCGCCCAGCGAATAGGGAATTTTTGCCCAGGCAACCGACGCCGCCGGTCCGACAAGCCTCTCATAGCCGGGATGAAGCCGCTCGCCGTCGCTGATCGCGACCGCGTGGCGTTCGGCCGGCGTCATCGCGGTAAAACGCCGGGCCGGATCGTGGCTCCAGATATAGGCGCCGACCAGCACGCCTTTCTCGCTGTGAAAGCCGTGCGACGGGTACCAGATCTGGGTGATGTCGCGGCCGGTCCAGCTGATGCCGCCATAGAGCTGCTGGTCGATCTCCCACCAGCGACGCGACGCTTCGAACGCCACCTTGACCGCCGGGAAATACATCTTGGCCCCGACACTGATCGCATGGCTCACCGCCGGGCTGAAGTCGGCAGGAATATGCTCCTGCACCGAGAGGGGAATCGTGCAGATCACGAAATCGGCATCGAGGGCGCTCCGTCGCCCGCTTCGGCGATCGAGCGAGATGACCCGCGCGCCGTCGCCAACGCGGTCGATCCGTACGACTTCCTCATTGTGCCGGATCATGCCGCCCAGCACACGATCGAAGGCGCGGACGATCGTGTCCATCCCGCCCACCGGCTGCAGCATGGTTGGCGATTGGTGCCACAACTCCGAAAAGCACAGGGCAAGAGCCATCCTGATCGACGCCGCGCCCGCAATCTCATCCAGGGGAAGCGGGGGTTGAAGGCGGCCGCGTCGGTCGGCGGCGCCCGGCACGTCCTCCTCGGTGGCGTAGCCGGCGCGTGACGAGCCGGCATAGGTCATATCGCGCCTGAGATCGCCGAAGATCCGCAGCACAGTCTGGACCGCCTCATCAGTCGGCGCGCTCTTGGCGGCGAGAGCCGCGATCGCGCCCCGCAGATCGCCGTGAAGCCGCCTTGCCGTCTGCGGTTTGCCGTCGAATTGGCCGTCGAACTGGATGAACGCGGCGCGGTTGTCGTTGACGAAGACTTCCAGCGGAACGCCCAGCTCGCGGCAGTATCCCAGGATGCCCTGATGATGACTGGAGATCCTGGCGGCGCCGGCGTTGAAGTAGACATCCCGATCCGCCTGCCATCCGACATGCTGTGAGGAGTCGATTTCCGCGATCTGGTCGCCGCCTCGTATCGTCCAGACCCGTCCGCCGGACCGCGCGCGTGCCTCGAGGATCGTGCACTGATAGCCGGCCTTGCGAAGACAATACGCTGCCGTCAGGCCGGCGATGCCGGCGCCAAGGATTGCGACGCGCTTGCCGTTGCCGGATGCGGGCTTCAGCGCAGGTGGTGCAGCGTAGGCCACGGGCGTCGCCAGCAATCCCGCCATGTTCAGAGCCGAATAGGCCGTGCCGGCACCGCCTAGTCGCGCGATCAACTCAAAGAGCGTGCGGCGCGAAATCTCAGCGGCCATTCTCTCGTCCCTGCGCCGCTTCCAGGGCGCCCTGCCACTCGGCGCGGACGGCGGGGTCGTCTTCCCGGGCTGCACGCTGCCGTCGTGCGACTTGATCGGGCGCGAGGCGCGAGAGTGCCCATACCGCCGCGCCGCGCACCAGGGGCGAGGGGTCGGCCAGCAGAGGCTCGATGGCAGGTCGGGACGTGGCAGGCGCGTCGCTATTGCCCAGCGCATAGGCGACGTTCCGGAGGAACCGGTCGCGGCCGATGCGCTTGACGGCGGTACCGGCGAAGCGTTTGCGGAAGGCAGCGTCGTCCAGCGTGGCAAGCTCGGCCAGCAAGGGCGCGTCGAGCGCCGGCCGCGGCATCAGCGCCGTCTCGCGCGCCTCCTGGGCGAACTTGTTCCACGGGCAGACCGCCAGGCAATCGTCGCAGCCATAGATGCGGTTGCCCAGCAGCGGCCGCAGCTCGCGGTCGATCGGACCCTCGTGCTCGATGGTGAGGTAGGAGATGCAACGCCGTGCATCGAGGCGATAGGGCGCGGGGAACGCCTTGGTCGGGCAGATGTCGAGGCAGGCGCGGCACTGGCCGCAATGGTCGGTCTCGGGCTGGTCGGCCGGCAATTCGACCGACAGCAGGATCTCGCCCAGGAACAGCCACGAGCCGAACTGGCGTGACACGAGGTTGGTGTGCTTGCCCTGCCAGCCGTGGCCGACCGCCTGGGCCGCGGGTTTCTCCATCAAGGGCGCGGTATCGACGAAGACTTTCAGGTTGTGCCGGTAGGTGTCCCAAATGAAGCGGCCGAGCGCCTTGAGCTTGCTCTTCATCACCTCGTGATAGTCGCGGCCCTGGGCGTAGACCGAAATCGCCGCGCGCTCGCCGTGCTCCAGGATCTTCAGCGGATCGCTCGCCGGCGCGTAGTTGATGGCGAGCGACACGACCGTCCTTGCGTCCCGCCACAGGGTCTGCGGATCGGCGCGCTCAGCGGTGCGCTCTCCGAGCCAGCCCATGTCGCCGTGCCAGCCGGCGTCCAGAAATTCGCCCAGGCGCTGCAGGCGGTCCTCGCGCGCTTCGGGCGCCAGGTTGGCCGGCGCGAAGCCCACGGCGTCGAAGCCCAGCCTGAGCGCCTCGTCGCGAATCGCATCGCGCAGCTCGGCCGGACTCGCGGGCCTGGGCTTGCGCTTGGGGACCGGCGGGTGGCGGCTCATCGCCCTGCTTTATCCGCGGCCGCGATAGGGCTGCACACCCGGGTCGGGCAGCCATAGATCCTTGGGCGGCTGGCCGGTCTGCCAGAAGACGTCGATCGGCATGCCGCCGCGCGGATACCAGTAGCCGCCGATCCTGAGCCAGCGCGGCGCCAGCACCTTCGCCAGGCGCATGCCGATGGCAAGCGTGCAGGCCTCGTGAAAGTCGGCCTGATTGCGGAAGCTGCCGAGATAAAGTTTCAGCGACTTGCTCTCGACCAGCTTGGCGCGCGGGGCGTAATCGATCACCAGATGGGCGAAGTCGGGCTGGCCGGTCACGGGACAGAGCGTGGTGAATTCGGGCGCGGTGAAGCGCACCAGGTACAACGCCCGGGGCTGCGGGTTGGGCACCGTCTCCAGCACGGCCTTTTCCGGCGATTGGGGCAGGGTGGCGGGCCGGCCGAGCTGGCTGAGCTTTGGGTATTTAGTCATGTAACCATCATATGCTAAGCGGGCGCCCATGACCCACCGCGTTGCCATCGTGGGCGCGGGCCCTTCGGGCTTCTATGCCGCCGACGGGTTGTTGCGCGCCCGCCCCGACCTGCATATCGACATCATCGACCGCCTGCCCACGCCTTATGGCCTGGTGCGGGCGGGCGTCGCACCCGACCACCAGGGCACCAAGGCGATCGTCCGCCAGTTCGAGAAGCTCTTGGCCCAGCCTGACGTCCGCTTCGCCGGCAACATCGACGTCGGCCGCGATATTTCCTGGGAGGAGTTCGACGCGGCCTATGACGCCGTGATCGTCGCCACCGGCATGGTGATCGACCGGAAGCTCGGCGTGCCGGGCGAGGACCTGCCCCATGTCTGGGGCTCGTGGCGCTTCGTCGGCTGGCTGAACGGCCATCCCGACTTCCGCGTCGGCCCCGACCTCTCCAAGGCGAAGACCGTGGCGGTGGTCGGCAACGGCAACGTGGCACTGGACGTCGCGCGCGTGCTGGCCAAGAGCGCCGACGAGATGGCGAAAAGCGACATCGTCCCGGAGGCGGGTGCGGCGATCGCCGCGGCGCCGCTCACCGACATCCATGTCATCGGCCGGCGCGGACCCGAGCACGCCTCGTTCACCAACAACGAGCTGGCCGAGATGGGGCGGCTGGCGCGCGCGGTGTCTGTTACCGACGCCAAGGCGCTGGACGTAGCGCCGCCCGCCACCGATCCGACGCCCGAGCGGCTGCGCAAGGCCAAGAACCTGGAAATCCTGAAGGGTTTTGCCGGTCATAAGGCGGGCGAGAAGCCGGTGACCGTGCATTTCGTGTTCGGCGCCGCGCCAAAAGCCATCCGGCCGGGCGAGATCGAGCTCACGTCAAATTCCATGGGCGGCACGCTCAAGGCCGATCTGGTGGTGACCTGCATCGGCTACAGCGGCGAGGAATTTCCCAAGCGCGATGATGTCTTTCCCGTCGGCTGGGCCAAGCGTGGCCCCAGCGGCACGATCCCGACCAACCGCGCCGAAAGCCATGCCGTCGCCCAGCAGGTTCTGGCCTTCCTGAAGGATCGCGATCCCAAGAGCGGGCCGGACGTGCTGCCCATCGCCGTCGACGCTGCGGGCTGGCACCGCATCGACAAGCACGAGGTCGCGGCCGGCGCGGCCAAGGGCCGGCCTCGCGTGAAATTGACGGACTGGCAGGCCCTGTTGGATGTCGCGCAGGACGGCCGACGGCCCTAATGTGGCGCGCAGGGACCGGGGGGTCAGTCAGGGAGCTTTCATGTTGAAATTAGGACGTCGTCTTGCTGGTGCGTTGGTCGCCGCTGCCGCCTTTGCAGCGCCAGCCTACGCGCAGAGCACGCTCAAGGTCGCGCTGCATTCGGATCTGAAAATCGTCGATCCGGTGTGGACCACGGCGCTGATCTCCACCCATCACGGCTACATGATCTACGACACGTTGTTTGCCCTCGACGAGAAGCTCGAGGTCAAGCCGCAGATGGTCGACAAGTGGGAGGTCTCGCCCGACAAGCTCACCTGGACGTTCACCTTGCGCGATGGCCTCGAATGGCACGACGGCAAGCCGGTGACGGCCGAGGATTGCGTCGCGTCGATCAGGCGCTGGGGCGCCAAGGATTCGATGGGCCAGAAGCTTTTGGGCGTGGTGACCGAGCTCAGCGCGCCCGACGCCAAGACCATCAAGATGGTGCTGAAGCAGCCCTACGGCCTGGTGCTGAAATCGCTCGGCAAGTCGAGCTCGAACGTGCCGTTCATGATGCCCAAGGCGGTGGCGGGCGGCGATGCCAACACCCAGATCACCGAATCGATCGGCTCCGGCCCCTTCATCTTCAAGAAGGACGAGTGGAAGGCGGGCGAGAAGGCGGTCTACGTCAAGAACCCCAAGTACAAGCCGCGCAATGAGCCGGCCTCCGGGCTGGCCGGCGGCAAGGTCGCCAAGGTCGACCGCGTCGAATGGATCACGATCCCCGACCAGCAGACCCAGGTGAACG
>DATGZZ010000162.1:0-3157 GCA_035296945.1 Reyranella sp. | reverse complement strand
CCTCGACCGGCTGGCGGTAGATCAGCGCGTCGTTGAGATCCATCGTGTAGGGCACGTGCATCAAGGTGCCGTGCCTGGTGGCGAGCGGCGTCGGCTGGTCGTCGTGATAGAAGTCGCAGATGTAGTCGAGGCCGGCCTGCTTCACGAGGTCGGGCGTGTTGAGCGTGTTGGAGATGGCGGGCGAGAACCAGCCGCGCAGCTTGCGACCGGTGAGTCGGAGGTGCGTGGCCTTGCTGTGCTCGATGACCTCGCGTTCTTCCTGCTCGCTGTAGCCCCAGTGGTAGCGCGTGTTGAAGTAGCCGTGGCTCATGTACTCCCAGCGCCGTGCCTCCATGGCCTCGAGGATCTCGGGATACATTTCGATCACCGACATCGACAGAGACACGGTGCAGCGCACGCTGTGCTTGTCCAGGACCTCGAACATGCGCCACAGGCCGACGCGGTTGCCGTAGTCGCGTCCGCCGTAACCCAGCACGTCGGGATGCGGCATGCGCGGCCAGGGATTGCGCACCCGCACCTCGGCAGGGAGATACTCGTAGTGCTCGATATTCGGGCAGACCCACACCGCGACCCGCGCGCCGTTGGGCCAGGAAAGCTTCGGTCGCTCGACGACGGGTGAATAAGTGAACCGGTAGGGATCCATTTTTTGCGCTCTTGCTGTGGCAGCCGAAGTGCATCATGCCCCCTCGGGCGAG
The DNA here is from genome assembly GCA_035296945.1 of Reyranella sp. Lineage (GTDB taxonomy): Bacteria > Pseudomonadota > Alphaproteobacteria > Reyranellales > Reyranellaceae > Reyranella. Next base: position 2,462 of record DATGZZ010000162.1, on the reverse strand, counting down.
GCAACAGGCGCTTGGCATAGCCAAGCGCGCTTGCGCATAAAGAACACCACGATCACAGTCATTCGCATGGCGGACCGCATTCGTTTTGTCCTCAACGACCAGCCGGTGGAGCTCGACGGCCTGTCGCCGATGACGACGCTGCTCGACTGGCTGCGCGAGCATCGCGGGCTCAGGGGCACCAAGGAGGGCTGCGCCGAGGGCGATTGCGGCGCCTGCACCGTGGTGCTGGAACGCGCCGACGGCCGTCGCGAGGCGATGAATTCCTGCATCGCGCTCCTGGGGCAGATCGACGGCCAGGCGGTGCGGACCGTCGAGGGTTTGCATGGCCCCACCGGCGGTCCACATGCGGTTCAGGTGGCAATGGCTGACTCAGACGCCACGCAATGCGGCTTCTGCACGCCGGGCTTCGTGATGTCGGCCTACGCCTTCGCGGCAGGCGGCGAGAAGGCCGATCTCGACACCATCCACGATGCGCTGGCCGGCAATCTCTGCCGCTGCACCGGCTATCGGCCGATCGTCGAGGCCATGACCAAGGTCGCGGGCGCGGCCGTCGAGCCCGCGCCAAAACCGCCGGCGCGCAGCGGATCGGCAAGTTTCGACGGCAGCTTTCATGCGCCGCGATCGCTCGCCGACCTTCTGGCCATGCGCGCCCGGCAGCCCGAGGCGATGCTGCTGGCGGGCGCGACCGATCTCGGCCTCCTGGCCAGCCGGTCGCGCAAGCCACCAGCTGCCGTCATCCATGTCGCGCATGTTCCCGAGCTCACCGCTGTCAGCGAGACCGACAGGGAGGTGACGATCGGCGCTGCTGCGAGCTATGCGCAGGCCATGCCGGCGCTGATCACGAACTATCCCGCGCTGAAGACCTATCTCGCGCGGCTGGGCTCGCGGCAGATCCGCACCATGGGCACGCTGGGCGGCAATATCGGCACGGCCTCGCCGATCGGCGACATGCCGCCGGTCCTGATCGCGCTCGAAGCCAGGCTCAGGCTCTCCTCAACGCGCGGCGCACGCGATCTGCTGCTGGAGGATTTCTTCCTCGACTATCGCAAGACGGCACTGGCTGCCAACGAGGTGATCGAAAGCATCACGGTCCCGAAGCTCTGGCCGCACGAAGTGTTCTTTTGCGACAAGCTTTCCAAGCGCCGCGACCAGGACATCTCGACCGTCGCGGCCGGCTATCGCCTGAAGATCAAGTCCGGCCGCGTGGAAGACGCGCGCATCGCCTTCGGCGGCATGGCCGCGACGCCCAAGCGCGCGCTGGCCGTCGAAGCGGCGCTCAGGAAAGACGGCTTTGCCGCCGCCATCGCCGCCGTCGAAACCGAGTTCAAGCCGATCGACGACTGGCGCGGCAGCGCGGCCTATCGCCTGCAGGCCGCCAAGAACCTCCTGCGCCGCCTCGAGCTGCGCCTCGTCTCGCCCGGCCAAGCCGTGGAAGTCGAGGCGCTATGAAAGGCCAGGTCCATACCGCGCAGCGCCACGACAGCGCGCTGAAGCACGTCACCGGCCAGGCGCTCTATATCGACGACATCGCCGAGCCGCCCGGCACCTTGCATGCGGCACTGGTGCTGAGCCCCATCGCCAGCGGACGCCTCAGGAAGCTCGACCTGTCGATGGCGGCATCGTCGCCTGGCGTGGTCGCCGTGTTCGCCGCGGGCGACATCCCCGGCCTCAACAACATCGCGAGCCCCGGCAAGCAAGAACCGCTGTTCGCCGAGGACAAGGTCGAGCACGCCGGCCAGCCGCTGGCCATGGTGGTGGCCCATTCGCTCGATGCAGCGCGCGCTGCCGCCGAGCGCGCCAAGCTCGACATCGAGCCCAGCGAGCCCATCCTCGATATCCAGACGGCGTTGGCAAAGCAGGCCTACGTCCAGGCGCCGTCGACCATCTTGCGCGGTGATCCCGACGCGGCGCTGAAGGCCGCACCGCACAGGCTCACGGCCGAGTTCAGCGTCGGCGGCCAGGAGCATTTTTATCTCGAAGGCCAGATCGCCTTCGCTCTGCCGGGCGAGGACGGCGACCTCATCGTGCACTCCTCGACCCAGCATCCGACCGAGGTCCAGCATGTCTGCGCCCAGGTGCTGGGCTGCGAGTACAATCGCGTGACCACGATGGTGCGCCGCCTGGGCGGCGGATTCGGCGGCAAGGAGAGCAACGCCTCGTGGGTCGCGGCTGCAGCGGCATTGGCCGCTGCCAAGACCGGAAAGCCCGTGAAGCTCCGCCTGCCGCGCGAGATCGACATCATCGCCACCGGCAAGCGCCACGGCTTCGACTATTGCTACACGGTGGGCTTCGACGACGAGGGCCGCGTGCTGGCGCTCGATGCGTCGCTGGCGGCCGACGCCGGTTTTAGCCTCGACATGACGCCGGGCGTGGTGGCGCGCGCGCTCACCCATGTCGACAACGCCTACTGGATCCCGCACGTCCGCGCCGTCGGCTACTCCTGCCGCACCAACAAGCAGTCG
>DATGZZ010000161.1:0-4122 GCA_035296945.1 Reyranella sp. | reverse complement strand
TGCGCCACCACCGCGCGCCAGTGCTCGGCCAGGCCGCGCAGCACCATGACCAGGGCGATCAGCAGCACCGAGGGCACCAGTTCCGAGAGCGGCCGGCCGAGGAAGACCTGGCCGATCAGCCAGCCTAAAAGGCCCAACCGGGCGATGCCGAGGCCGACGGCCAGAAGCCCGATTCCGACGGCGCCGGCGATCCGCCAGCGCACCCCTTTGGTGAAGACGAGGAGGCGAGGTTCGATGTGCATGAGAATGAATCTAGGCCGAACGTCCGTATTCGTCAGTCCACAAATTGGAAGAACTGGCGTACATTTTTGAACATGGATGCCAACTGGGACGATCTCCGGGTTTTTCTGACGCTCGCCCGCGAGGGCACGCTCACCACGGCGGCCAAGGCGCTGGGCGTCAGCCATCCCACCGTGTCGCGCCGCGTGCAGGCGCTGGAGCAGCAGATCGGCGCGCGCCTGTTCGAGCGCCTGCCCGACCGTTTCGTGCCGACATCGGCCGGCGAGGAGCTGCTGGCCGACACCGAGGCGATGGAGAAGGCGGCCCTTTCCATCAACCGGCGCAGCGCGGGGCTAAGCGACACGGTGAGTGGCGTGGTGCGCCTGTCGGCCGGCGAGGCGATGGCTGTGCTGGTCGCGCGCCATCTGCCGTGGCTGCGGGCCCGGTTGCAGCAGATCGAATTCGAGGTCGTCGAGAGCCACACGCTCGCCAACCTGTCGCGGCGCGAGGCCGATCTCCTGATCCGCGAGCAGGTACCCGAGCTTGCCGGCATCGTCACCCGCAAGCTCTGCCATGTCGCCTACGCGATCTATGCGGCGCGCAAGCTCGAGCTCAAGGACGCCAGCATGCCGGCGCTGGTCGACCAGCCCTGGATCGGCTTCGACGACGACCACAGCTACATGCCGGGCCAGCGCTGGCTGCACGAGCAGCTGGGCCGGCGGCCCGAGATCCGGGTCAACAACTGGCTCATCCTGCATGAGGCGGCGCGCGTCGGATCCGGGCTTGCCGTGCTGCCGTGCTATCTCGCGGACCAGGACCCGAAGCTGCGCCGCGTCGGCGGCGTGCTGCCCGAGGTCTCGACCGAGCAGTGGCTCCTGGTCCATCGCGACCTCCGGGCCCTGCCACGGGTGCGGGCGGTCATGGACGCGCTGGTCGAGCTCTTCCAGCGTCACCGCTCCAATCTGGAGGGGCGTGGCGGACAGACTGTGCCATAGTGGGACGCCTTTTCCGGGAGGGCGCCCATGAAAAAGACGATGCTTGCGCTGGCTCTGGTGTCCGCCGCGACGGCGGCGCATGCCGAAAATGGCGTGCTGCCCATGGCGGGCAAGCCTGAGGATGTCGGTCTCTCGTCCGCCCAATTGAAGCGCCTGGAGGAGGTGACGCAGAAGCACGTCGACTCCGGCCTGGTGCCGGGCGCGGTCATGCTGGTGGCGCGGCGTGGCAAGATCGCCTGGGTGTCGACGCTCGGCAAACGCGACGTGGCGGCGGGCGATGCGATGAAGGCCGACGCGATCTTCCGCATCTATTCCATGACCAAGCCGATCGTCAGCGTCGCGGTCATGCAGATGCTCGAAGAAGGAAAGCTCCAAGTCAGCGATCCCGTGTCGAAGTTCCTGCCCGAGATCGGCAAGATGAAGGTCGGCACGGAGAAGGTCGTCGACGGCCGGGCGGTGCTGCAGCTCGCCGACCCCGAGCGCGCCATGACCGTGCAGGATCTGCTGCGCCATACGTCGGGCCTGACCTACGGCACGCGCGGCGCCTCGCTGGTCAACCAGTCCTACATCGATGCCAAGATCGGCGATCGCGGCATGAGCAACGAGGAGTTCGTCGCCAAGCTCTCCACCTTGGCGCTGAAGTTCTCGCCCGGCACGCGCTGGGAATACGGCGTGTCGACCGACGTGCTGGGCCGCCTAGTCGAAGTGGTCGACGGCAAGAAGCTGGGCGACGCGCTCGGCGAACGCATCTTCAAGCCGCTGGGCATGGTCGATACCGGCTTCCAGGTGCCGGCCGACAAGCTGTCGCGGGCGGCGCAGCCCGGGCCGCGGCCCAGCGGCCAGCCGATGACGCCGCGCTTCGCCGTGAACGACGGTGCGAAGTACGAATCGGGCGGCGGCGGACTCACCTCGACGATGGACGACTACCTGCGCTTCACCACCATGCTGGCCAACGGCGGTGCGCTTTCGGGCAAGCGCGTGCTTGGCAAGCAGACGCTGGCCTTCATGACCGCCGATCACACCGGCAACCGGCCCGGCCGGCCGCCGGGACTGGGCTTCGGCTTGGGCTTCGAGGTGCGCACGATGACCGGCGAGGCGGCGCTGCCGGGCTCGGTCGGCGAATACGGCTGGGCCGGCAATGCCGGCACGCTGTTCTGGGTCGATCCCAAGGAGCAGCTCTTCGCCATCTACATGGTGCAGGTGAGCGATCCCGACCGCATCGCCTTGCGCAATCAGTTCAGGACAATGGTGCAATCAGCCATCATCGAGTGAGGGAGTAACGCCATGAGCATGCGCAGCCTTGCAAGTGTTCTCGTGTTGTCGCTGGCCCTGGTTCCAGCGGCCGTCCGCGCAGAGATGCCCGCGCAGATGGCGGGCAAGCCGGAAGACGTCGGCCTCTCTTCGACACAGCTCAAACGCCTCGAAGCTGCGACCAAGAAGAACATCGACGACGGATTGATGCCGGGCGCGGTCATGCTGGTGGCGCGGCGCGGCAAGGTCGCCTGGGTGTCGGTGCAGGGCAAGCGGGCGCCCGATGCCGACGATCCCATGAAGTTCGATTCGATCTTCCGCATCTATTCCATGACCAAGCCGATCACCAGCCTGGTGCTGATGCAGCTGGTCGAGGAAGGCCGCCTGCAGGTCTACGATCCTGTCGCCCAGTACCTGCCCGAGATCGGCAAGATGAAGGTCGGCACCGAGGTCACCGTCGACGGCCGGCCAACCCTGCGCCTTGGCGATCCCGAGCGCGCAATGACGGTGCAGGACCTGCTGCGCCACACTGCCGGCCTGACCTACGCCAGCCGCGGCACCTCGCTGGTCCACAAGGCCTACATCGACGCCAAGGTCGGCGATCGTACGGCGACCAACGAGGAGATGGTGAAGCGGCTGGGCGGCGTGCCGCTGCTGTTCGCGCCGGGCGAGCGCTGGGAATATAGCGTCGCGACCGACGTGCAGGGCCGCCTGATCGAGGTGCTGACCGGCAAGACGCTGATGGAGGCCTTCAACGAGCGCGTGTTCGGCCCGCTCGGCATGGTCGACACCGCCTTCCAGGTGCCGGCGGCCAAGCTCGCGCGCGCGGCGCAGCCCGGCCAGAAGCCCAACGGCCCGCCGATGACGCCCCGCTTCAAGGTCGACGACGGCGCCAAGTACGAATCCGGCGGCGGCGGGCTTTTGGGGACGACCGAGGACTACCTGCGCTTCAGCCTGGCGCTGGCCAACGGCGGCGCCTTCCAGGGCAAGCGCCTCATCGGCCGCAAGACGCTGGAGTTCATGACGGCGGACCACGTCGGCAACCGACCCGGCCGTCCCGATGGCTTCGGCTTCGGGCTGGGCTTCGAGATCCACACCAAGCTCGGCGGCGATACTGCCCTGATGGGCTCGGTCGGCGAGTACGGCTGGTCGGGTGCGGCCGGGACGACCTTCTGGGTCGATCCCAAGGAGCAGCTGGTCGGCATCTACATGGTGCAGGCGAACGCCGAGGACACGCGCTTCCTGCGCAACCAGTTCCGCTCGATGGTGCAGGCGGCGATCGCCGACTGACGCCTACAGTGCGACCTGCTGGATGCCGCCGCGCGGCTGGCCGGCCTCGATGTTGCGCCACAGGATCTCGTGACCGGCCGGCAGCGGCCGGTTGTTGGGCATGGTGAGCCAGATCCTGAGAAGCAGGCGGTCGTGGCCGCTCGAGGCGTCGTCCTCGAACGGCGTGCGGCCGTGATAGGTGACATGGCTGTTGATCAGCTGCAGGTCGCCAGGTTCGAGCGTCATCTCGAAGCAGAGCTCCTGCGCGGTCGCCATCAGCATGTCGATGGCTTCCTTCTGCGCCGCCGAGAGCTTGGGCACGTCGGGTGCGAGCTGGGCCGCCTCGATGAAGGTGAGCGAATAGTGCGACGTGAACTTGCCGTCGCGC
>DATGZZ010000160.1:0-3940 GCA_035296945.1 Reyranella sp. | reverse complement strand
GCCGGATTGCGCGCGATCGCGGCGCGCACCTCGGCGTCGCTGACCACCAGGCCGAACTGCTGGATGGTGTAGTCGAGCACGGCGCGCTGGATGACTTCCTCGAGCGCACGCACATGCAGGCCGTAGCGCAGCGCCTGCTCGGGCTCCGGCCGCTGGCCGGTCTGGCGCTGGATGCCCTCGAGCTGGCGGTTGAACTGGTCCTTCACCTCGTTGATTGAGACCGACGCACCGCCGACCCAGCCATAGACCGGGATATTCGTGCCGCCGATATGGGCGGCCTCCGTGCTGCGGCCGCCCATGCGCAGCATGTCGCCGACACCCCAGAAGGCGAAGCTGACGATCAGCATGCCGAACAGGATGAACAGGATGATGAAACGGGCGTACTTGCGGAACGTATTCACGGAGATTTCACGCCGTTGGCGAAGGGGTTTTGACTGGCGGGCATGCCTACCACCCGCCCCAGTGGCAGGCAACCAAAGGGCCTGCTAGACACCGGCGACACAATATCGGGGATTTTCATGGCGCGTTCGAGGCGGCCGCTGATTGCCGGCAACTGGAAGATGAACGGTCTTCGGGCCGATGGTCTGGCTCTGGCCAAGGCCGTTGCCGATGGCGCCAGGCAGGCCGGCTGGAACGATCGCGATGTGCTGGTCTGCCCGCCGGCCACCTTGGTCCTCGCGGTTGCCGATGCGGTCAAGGGAAGCGGCGTGCTGGTCGGCGGCGAAAATTGCCATGCCAAGGCAAGCGGCGCCCACACCGGCGAGGTGGCAGCCGAGATGCTGCGCGATTGCGGCGCCGCTTATGTGATCGTCGGCCACTCCGAGCGGCGCGCCGATTGCGGCGAGACCGATGCCATCGTACGGGCCAAGGCCGAGGCCGCTTGGCGGGCGGGGCTGGTGCCCATCGTCTGCATCGGCGAGACGCTGGCCGAGCGCGAGGCCGGCAAGACGCTGGCGGTGCTGGAGACCCAGCTCAAGGGCAGCGTGCCCGCTGGTGCCACAGCGGCGAAGCTGGTCGTGGCTTATGAACCCGTCTGGGCGATCGGCACCGGCAAGACCCCGACCACGCCCGAGGTCGCCGCAGCCCATGCGCATATTCGCAAGGTGCTGGGCGGCCTGACGGGCGAGGCGGCCCAGGTCCGACTTCTATATGGCGGCTCGGTGAAGGGCAGCAACGCCGCCGAACTGCTGTCGGCGGGCGACGTCGACGGTGCCCTGATCGGCGGCGCCAGCCTCAAGGCGGACGAATTTTTGGCTATCGCCAAGGCGGCCTAAAGCGGCTAGAAGCCCCCGCTGCTGGCGTCAGACGCCCGCTTGTTCGACAATTCGGGCATCCCCACCTAGGCACTGGACGAAATGGACGCGGTTAGAGGCTTTTTGCACGATTGGCGGCTGGTGTTGCTGATCATCCATGTCGGCGTCACCGCCGCGATGATCGTCGTCATCCTGCTCCAGCGCAGCGAAGGCGGCGGCCTGGGCATGGGCCGCACAGACGCGCTGTTCTCGGTGCGTGGCCAGGCCAACGTACTGTCGCGCATGACGGCGATTTTTGCCGGCTGCTTCTTTTTCCTCAGCCTGGTGATGGCCTGGAGCATGACCGACACGCAGCGCAACGCGCGCTCGATCATGGATCGCGTGCCGGCATCGCCGACCGCGCCCGGCGTGCCTGGGGCCGGTGGTGCGGCGCCCGCGCCCGCCGCCCCGGCGGCGCCTACTCGTTAGCCTCCTTCGCCAAGGCTTCGGAGGCCAAGGGCCCCACGGGAGGGCTTGTCCTCCGTAGCTCCGCCAGGAGCGAAGGAGGAAGGAATATCCCCATGGCCGCGCGCCGCAACGTTTTGTATGCTGTAAGCCCATGACGCGCTTTATCTTCATAACGGGCGGCGTGGTTTCCTCGCTAGGCAAGGGTCTTTCGTCGGCGGCGCTGGGCGCGCTGCTGCAGACGCGCGGCTATCGCGTGCGCCTGCGCAAGCTCGACCCTTATCTGAACGTCGATCCGGGCACGATGAGCCCGTATCAGCACGGCGAAGTCTTCGTCACCGACGACGGCGCCGAATCCGACCTCGATCTCGGCCACTACGAGCGCTTCACCGGCGTCGACGCCCGCCAGAGCGACAACGTCACGACCGGCCGCATCTATTCCACCGTGATCGCCAAGGAGCGGCGCGGCGAATATCTCGGCGCCACGGTGCAGGTGATCCCGCACATCACCGACGCCATCCGAGAATTCATCGTCGCCGATACCGAGCACGAGGACTTCGTGCTGGTCGAGATCGGCGGCACGGTGGGCGACATCGAAGGCCTGCCGTTCCTCGAAGCCATCCGTCAGCTCGGCAACGAGCTTGGCCGCGAACGCACCATGTTCGTGCATCTGACGCTGTTGCCCTGGGTGCCGACGGCAGGGGAGCTCAAGACCAAGCCGACCCAGCACTCGGTGAAGGAGCTTTTGAGCGTCGGTATCCAGCCCGACCTGCTGGTGTGCCGTTCGGGCGACAAGGAGATCCCGGCCAACGAGCGGCGCAAGATCGCGCTGTTCTGCAACGTCAAGCAGGAGCGGGTGATCGAGGCGCGCGACGTCGACACGATCTACCAGGTGCCGATCGCCTACCATGAGCAGGGCTTCGACGCCGAAGTCTGCCGCTATTTCGGCCTGGAAGCGGACAAGGAGCCCAACCTCGAGCGCTGGCGCGGCGTGGTGCGCTCGGTGCGCGAGCCCGAGGGCAAGGTGACCATCGCGGTGGTCGGCAAGTACACGGTGCTGCTCGACGCCTACAAGTCGCTCTCCGAGGCGCTGACCCATGGCGGCTTCGGCAGCAACGTGAAGGTCGGCCTGGAGTGGATGGACTCCGAGATCTTCGAGCGCGACGACGCGGTCAGCCATCTCGAGCATGTGCACGGCATCCTGGTGCCCGGCGGCTTCGGCGAGCGCGGCACCGAGGGCAAGATCCACGCGGTGCAGTTCGCCCGTGAGCGCAACGTACCGTTCCTCGGCATCTGTTTCGGCATGCAGATGGCGGTGATCGAGGCCGCCCGCAATCTGCTCGGCCTGGAAGGCGCGTCGTCGACCGAGTTCGGCCCCTGTGAGCATGCTGTGGTCGGCCTGATGACCGAATGGATCAAGGGCAACCAGCTCGAGAAGCGCGCGGCCAACGGCGACCTCGGCGGCACCATGCGGCTGGGCGCCTATCCCGCCCATCTGCGGCCGGGCACCAAGGTGCACGAGATCTACGGCGCCGACGTCATCAGTGAGCGCCATCGCCATCGCTACGAGGTCAACGTCAACTACAAGGATCGGCTGGAGCAGGTCGGCCTGCGCTTCTCCGGCATGTCGCCGGACGGCATCCTGCCCGAAATCGTCGAGATCCCGGGCCACCCCTGGTTCATCGGCGTGCAGTACCATCCGGAGCTGAAATCCCGGCCGTTCGCGCCCCATCCGCTGTTCTCGTCATTCATCGGGGCGGCCAAGGCACAGAGCCGGCTGGTCTAGAAACATTTCTCGCCGGGGAGGAAGTCCTTGCCCAGGACGTATTTCGGTCATGTTCTTCGGCTGGAATCACCGGTTATGAACCGCATCATCGCGCTTTTCCTTCTTGCCGCCGTCGCGCTGGCTCCGGGCGCCTTCGCGCAAACCGCCGCCCAGTCCCAGGGCAAGGCCGAGCGCCGGGACGCGATCTTCCTGCGCTTTCCGGAAATGGCCGAGCGCTATTGGGTAAACACCGAGACCAATGCGGCCAGCCACAAGGTGGTGGCCGTGCCGATGCCCCGGCAGTGCGCGTTCCTCTATGCCGATTCCTACTCGAAGGGGCAGATGAGCGAACGCGAGGTCCAGCAGCTCGCCGTCTCCAACTGCAACCGCAAGCTCGCCGAGCTGGGGCCGCTCGGCGAGAACTACAGCGTCGATTGCCGCTGCCAGGTGGTGATCAGCGACGAGCACTACGTCGTGC
>DATGZZ010000159.1:0-2831 GCA_035296945.1 Reyranella sp. | reverse complement strand
GAGCACCAGCGTCGTGGCGTTGCCCGTGCACTCGGCCAGCGCCTCGTTGCGGCAGACGACGAAGCCCAGGCCCGGCACGCCTTCCAGGCACTTGTTGGAGGATGCGGCCAGCGCGTCGTAGCGGATCTTTCCAGCGTCGATCTCCACCGCCCCGAAAGCGCTCATGGAATCGACCAGCAGGTGGCGGCCGTGGCGCGCTGTGATCGCCGCCACCTCGGCGATGGGATTGAGGATGCCCGACGTGGTTTCGCAATGGACGGCGAAGACATGGCTGATCGCCTTGTCGTCGCTGAGCATCCGGTCGAGCCGCGGCAGGTCGGGCGGCGTGTCCTCCGGCGTTTCCAGAGATGCCGTTGCGCGGCCGGCAATCTCGGCGATCTTGAGCGCGCGCTGGCCGTAGGCGCCGTTGATCAGCACCAAAAGCTTGCCGCTCTTCGGCACGAAGCTCGTGATCATGGCCTCGACGGCGAAGGTGCCCGAACCTTGCACCGGGACCGCGACGTGCGTGCCCTGGCCGCCGGCCAGCTCGACGATCTTGTCGAGCACCATGCGGTTGATGCGTAGAAACTCAGCGTCGCGCGACCCCCAGTCGTGGACCATGGCCTGCTTGACGCTGGCCGACGTGGTGAGCGGGCCGGGCGTCAGCAACAGCGGGTCGCCGGTTTCGGACGTCGCTGGCTGGAAGGGGGCGGGCTTGGTCATGCGGCGATTCTTGGGCTCGCGGCCTCTATGCGTCCAGTATATATTCCATATGTTACGTATTGGTTTTCCATATATGACGCCGACGCAACTGCGCGCCTTCCATCTGGTGGCCGAATCCGGGTCGTTCTCCGCCGCCGCCCGTGCCTCCGGCCTCAGCCAGCCCAACCTGTCCAGCCAGGTGACGGCGCTGGAGCAGGCCTACGGCGTACGCCTGTTCGACCGGCGCGGCCGCAGCGTGCTGCCGACGGAGACCGGCCGGCAATTGCATGGCGTCACCACGCGGCTGTTCGCCGTGCAGGACGAGGCCCGAGCGCTGCTGGCCGGCGAGCAGGCGCTGACGCGCGGGCATCTCCGGATCGCGGCCGACTCGGCGCATCATGTCGTGCCCATCATGGCCGCCCTGCGCGACCGCGCCGAGGGCCTCACCTTCGCGCTGTCGATCGACAATTCGGCCGTCGTGCTGGAGCGCCTGCTTAGGCACGAGGCCGACGTCGCGGTGATGGCCAAAAGCATATCCGACCCGCGCCTGCACGCCGTACGGCTGCGTACCGACCGCGTGGTGCTGTTCGTCCCCACCCGCCATCCGCTGGCGCGGCGCGGTCGGGCAACGTTGTCGGCGCTGGCCGGGCAGTCGCTGGTGCTGCGAGAGCGCGGTTCGATCACACGCGAGGTGATCGAGCAGGCCATGGCCGCCGCCGACATCCGGCCCGACGCCATCGTCGAGGTGCAGACCCGCGAGGGCGTGCGCGAGGCGGTGGCGGCGGGGTTCGGCATCGGCGCAGTGTTCGCGAGCGAGCTCGGCGAGGACCGACGGTTTCGTCGCATCCTGGTCACCGATACCGACCTCAATGTCGCCGAATATGCGGTGTGCCTGCAGGAGCGCCGCCGGGTGGCCCTGGTCCGCGCGTTCATGGACGAGGCGACCGAGCTGGCGGCGGGCTCTTAGCGGACCGCGGGCCTCCAGGCCCGCTCATGAATCATGAGGCGGGCCTGGAGGCCCGCGGTCCAATGAGTCACAAAACTGTCAAAAAACTTTCATCGATGAGGATCGAGGCGTAGGTTCGCGAACATGCATGGCGTCGAGACCGTCCTGAACGTGCTGGGCAGCGTGACGCTGCTGCTGTGGGGCGTGCGCATGGTCCGCACGGGACTGACGCGCGCCTTTGGCGCTGCCCTCCGCCGCGCCATCGCCGCCTGCTCGCGCAACCGGGTCACGGCCTTTTTGGGCGGCATCGCCGTCACCGGCCTGCTGCAATCGAGCACGGCCACCTCGCTGCTGGTCTCCTCCTTCGCCGGCCGCGGCCTGATCCCGCTGTCGATTGCCTTCGCCATCATGCTGGGCGCCGATGTCGGCACGACCATCGCGGCCCAGGTCCTGTCGTTCGACCTGGGCTGGGTGTCGCCTCTGCTGATCGGCGCCGGCGTCATCGCCTTCCTGTCGAGCGAGCAGGACAAGGCGCGCCATCTCGGCCGCGTCGCCATCGGGCTCGGCCTGATGCTGCTGTCGCTGAAGCTGCTGGCGGGCGCCACCCAGCCCTTGCGCAGCGCGCCCGCCTTCATGGCGATGCTGCAGGGCCTGCAGGACGAGTACGTGATCGCCGTCGTGGTCGGCACGCTCGCCACGTGGTTCGCGCATTCCAGCCTGTCGATCGTGCTCTTGATCATGTCCTTCACCGGCAGCGGCCTGATCGAGCCCAAGCTCGCCCTGGCGCTGGTGATCGGCGCCAATATCGGCGGGGCGCTGGCACCCTACATGGCGCAGTCGGGCGCCGACGTCGCCGCCCGCCGCGTGCCGCTCGCCAACTTGATCACGCGCGCCATCGTCGGCGTGGCGCTGCTGCCCTTCCTCGGCCAGGCCGTCGAGTGGCTGTCGCTGTTCGATGCCTCAGCGACGCGCCTGCCCGTCAACTTCCACACCGCCTTCAACATCGCGGCCGCGCTGGTCTTCCTGCCGCTCACCGATGTCGTCGCCTGGGCCTGCCGCCGCCTGCTGCCCGACAAGCCTGTCCCCGACGATCCCGGCAAGCCGCGACATCTCGATCCCAACGTGCTCGATTCGCCGGCCGAGGCGCTGGGCTGCGCCCTGCGCGAGACGCTGAACCTCGGCGATCGCGTGAGCGACATGCTGC
>DATGZZ010000158.1:0-3672 GCA_035296945.1 Reyranella sp. | reverse complement strand
TCGGCCGGCGGGGCGCGCATCATCGGCGACACCCTGCAGACCGTGATCGGGCTGCTGGACTGGAACCTGTCCATGCAGGACGCCATCGCCCAGCCGCGTATCATCAACATGAACGGCGCCACCGAGCTCGAGGCCGGCACGCCGATCGCGGCCCAGGCCGACGCCTTGCGCGCGCTGGGCGATGAAGTACAAGTCCGCCGGCACGACGGCGGCTTGACCGGCGTGCGCCGGGCTGGCGACGGCTGGCAAGGAGGCGCCGATCCGCGGCGCGACGGCGTCGCCGCCGGAGAGTAGAACGGAGAGTAGGTTTTTTGGCACAGAAGAAATTGCCCAGCGTGATCCTGCGGGCCGGCGAGGATCGCCGCGTCCGCGCCGGACACCCGTGGGTATTCTCCAACGAGATCCTGATGGACGCCGACGCCAAGGCGATCCCGCCGGGCGCGCTTGCCACCCTGCGCGCGCCGAGCGGCGAGGCGCTGGGGTTGGTCACGTTCAACCCGCATTCGCTGATCGCGGGCCGCCTGCTGTCGACCAATCCCGAGGCCATAATCGATGCCCTGTTCCTCGGCCGGCGGCTTGCCCAGGCGACGGCCTTGCGCGACCGGCTGGTCGGCGTTCCCTACTACCGGCTGATCCATGCCGAGGCCGACGGCCTGCCCGGTGTGATCATCGATCGCTTTGGTGACGCACTGGTCGTGCAGGTGAACACCGCCGGCATGGAACTGCTGACGCCGGTGCTGATCGAGGCGCTGGAGGCCGAGCTGTCGCCCAGGACGATCGTGCTCAAGAATGATTCGCCGGTCCGCGAGCTCGAAGGCCTGACGCGCGGCACGACGGTGGTCAAAGGCGATGCCGAGCAGCCGATCGAGCTGGTCGAGAACGACGCGAAGTTCGTCGCCGACCTGTCGGGTGGCCAGAAGACCGGCTGGTTCTACGACCAGCGCGACAACCGGCGCTTCATGGCGGGCTTTGCGAAAGGCGCCAACGTGCTCGACGTCTACAGCTACTCGGGCGGCTTCGGCGTGCTGGCGGCGGCGCGCGGCGCGAAGTCGGTCGTCTGTATCGACCGCTCGCAGCCGGCGCTCGATGCGGCCAAGGCGGCAGCGGCGCTGAACGGCGTCGAGAAGGTCGTATCGTTCGAGAAGAGCGAAGTCTTCGATGCGCTGGAGAAGAAGAGCGGCAAGAGCTTCGACGTCGTGATCTGCGATCCGCCGGCCTTCGTGAAAAGCCGCAAGGACCTCAAGACCGGCGCGCAGGGCTATCGCAAGCTGGTGCGGCTGGCCGCACCCCTGGTGACCAAGGGCGGCTTCTTCTTCGTCGCCTCCTGCTCGCACCTGGTCGATCAGCCGTTATTTGCCGAGCAGGTGCGCCGCGGCCTGCGCGACGCCGGCCGCAGCGGCCGCATCCTGCGCAGCTCGGGCGCTGCGCTCGACCATCCGGTGCATCCGGGATTGCCGGAGACGGCGTATCTCAAGGCGATGACCTTGCAGCTCGACTAATATGTCGTTGATGGCTGACACGCGACCAATGTCATCCCGAGCGCAGCGAGGGACCTTTACTGTCGCCTTAAAGGTCCCTCGCTGCGCTCGGGATGACAGGTAGGCCTATGCTCCGCCCCGGCTCCAGAAACCTCATCACCGACGTCGACGGCATCCTGGTCGGCAACGAGGAGGACCAGCGCCTGCGCTCGGGCGTCAGCGTCGTGCTGTGTGAGCGGCCGTCGGTGGCCTCCGTCGACGTGCGCGGCGGTGCGCCCGGCACGCGCGACACCGACCTGCTCGATCCGTCGTGCCGCGTCGATGCGATCGACGCGATCTGCCTCTCGGGCGGCTCGGCCTTCGGCCTGTCGTCGACCGACGGCGTCATGCGCTGGCTGCGCGAGCACGGCCGCGGTGTGCCCATCGCCGACGTCGTCGTGCCGATCGTGCCCACCGCCATCCTGTTCGACCTGCTGAACGGCGGCGACAAGCAGTGGGACTGGCCGCCCTATCGCGAGATGGCCTATGCCGCGACGGGCAAGGCTTCCCGCGACTTCTCGCTGGGCAATGCCGGCGCCGGCCTCGGCGCCAAGGCCGGCAATCTCAAGGGCGGGCTGGGCAGCGCCTCGGCGGTCGATCCCACGACCGGCCTTCAGGTCGGCGCGCTGGTGGCCGTGAATGCGCGGGGCTACACGACCATGGGCGACATGCCGCAGTTCTGGGCCTGGGCGCTGGAGCAGAACAAGGAGTTCGGCGGCCTGCCGCCGCCGGCGCACGGGCTGTCGCTGGCCGTGAGCCACGACCGCGCCGACCTCAGCCACGATCCGGCTGATGCCGCGCGCAGCGATCCGCGCGCCAACACCACCATCGCCGTCGTCGCCACCAACGCCCGCCTCGACAAGGCCTCGGCCAATCGCCTGGCGGTGATGGCGCAGGATGGGCTGGCGCGCTCGATCCGCCCGGTGCACACGCCGCAGGACGGCGACACCGTCTTCGTCGTGGCGACCGGCGCCCACGACCTGTTTGTCGATCATCTGACCTTGGCCGAACTCGGCACCCTGGCGGCGGATTGCCTGGCGCGCGCGGTGGCGCGCGGCGTCTACCATGCCGCTACGCTGGGCGCGGCGCGCGGCTGGCGGGACGTGTTCGTCCGCTGATAGACTTGGCTACTTCAGAGGAGGGGCTTTTCCGTGGATTCACTTTCCCGCCGTCATCTGTTCGGCGCTGCCGGCGCGCTGGCGACCTTGTCGGTTCTTGGCACCGAAACCTTGGCGCAGGGGCCGGCCAAGGACCGGCTGGTGATCGGCATGTCGCTCGAGCCGCCCGTGCTCGACCCGACCAAGAACGCCGCCGCCGCCATACGCGAGGTCACCACACCCAGCATCTTCGAGGCGCTGGGCCGCATCGACCGCACCGGCGCCATCAACCCCGGCCTGGCGGAGAGCTGGAGCATCTCCGAGGACGGCAAGGAATACGTCTTCAAGATCCGCCAGGGCGTGAAGTTCCATGACGGCGAGCCGCTCGACGCCTCGGTGGTGAAGTTCTCGCTCGACCGGCTGTTCGCGCCGGATTCCACCGTTCCGGCGAAGTCGCTCTACACCGACATCGACAAGGTCGAGGTGGTCGATCCGTCGACGGTGAAAGTGAGCCTGAAGTCGCCCAACTCCTTCCTGCTCTACAGCCTGTCGCTGGGCGATGCCGGCATCATGCATCCCAAATCGGCACCGACCAACGACAAGAACCCGGTCGGCACCGGGCCGTTCATGTTCAAGGAGCGCAAGGAAGGCGATTCGATCACCCTGGTGAAGTCGCCGACCTATCGCGATCCGGGTTCGATCAAGATCAACACCGTGATCTTCAAGATCGTGAAGGATCCGTCGGCGCAGGTGAGCGCGCTTCTGGCCGGCGACGTCGACGCTTTCCCGGGCTTCCAGGCGCCCGAGCTGGTCGACCGCCTGAAGAAGGATCCGCGTTTCGTTGTCATCGTCGGCACGACCGAGGGCGAGGTGATCCTGGCGACCAACAACGGCAAGAAGCCGTTCGACAATCCCAAGGTGCGCCAGGCGATGGCCCACGCCGTCAACCGCGAGGAGCTGATCTCGGCCGAATCGGGCTTCGGCGTGCCGATCGGCAGCCACTTCGCGCCGCACAACAAGGCCTATGTCGACCTCACCAAGACCTATCCCTTCGACAT
>DATGZZ010000157.1:0-4149 GCA_035296945.1 Reyranella sp. | reverse complement strand
TCCTCAACGCCGTTTGCCATTGCGCCAACTGCAAGCGGCGGACCGGCAGCGCCTTCGGCTGGTCGGCTTATTTCGCTGACGAGGCTGTGACAGCCCGGACGGGCGACTTCGGCCTCTACGAGATCACGGGCGCCAACTTGCAGCGCCGCTGGTTCTGCGCCGCCTGCGGCACCACCCTGCTCTGGAAGGCCGACGGATGGCCGTCCCGCACAGGCATCGCCGGCGGCTGTTTCACCGAAACGCCGCTGCACGATCCGACGGTCACTGTGTCGAACAGCGGCCGCTGCGCCTGGCTCGGCCTGCCGGCCGACTGGCGCACGTCGCTGTGAGCGTCGCATCAGCATCTCGCGCGTAGATGACCACCCTCCTCGCCCTGCTGCCACTGCTGCTCGTGCTCGGCCTGCTCGCCTCGGGCCGCGTCAGCGCCCTGGTGGCGGGCCTGGCCGGCCTGTCGGCGACATTGGCCGCCTCCTTCATCATCGTCCTGCAGAGCCGCGGCAGCGCCGTGCTCGGGCCCTTGTTCCTGCGCGAGACCGCGGCCGGCGCGTGGCTCAGCTGGCACGTCATCGCCATCATCGCCGCCGGCATGTTCTTCCATCGCTGCCTGCAGGCGCGCGACGGTGCCGCCGGCGCAGGCGGCACGCTCGAGGCCAATCCGCGCCGCCTGTGGTCTGTGTGCTTCCTGCTGGCGCCGTTCGGCGAGGCGGTGACGGGCTTCGGCATCGGCTACATCATCGCGCTGATCGGCCTGCGCCGCATCGGCATCGGCGGCCTGCCGGCACTGGTGCTCGGCCTCTACAGCCAGTCGCTGGTGCCGTGGGGCGCGCTCGCCATCGGCACGACCGTCGGCGCCACGCTCGCCGGCCTCACGCCCAACCAGCTCGGCCTGGGCTCGGCGATTCTGCAGGTGCCGATCCATGCCTTCTATCTCGTGCTCTACTGGCGCTTCGCGCGCGATGCCGGTGTCGTCGTGTCGCTGGCGCAAAAAGTCGACGACGCGGTCTGGACCCTCCTGCTGCTCGGCCTGATCCTGCTGCTGAATTTCTACAGCGATGTCGAGATCGCGGGCGCGGCGGCGACGGCCCTGCTGCTCGCCGTCCGCTTCTGGCGCGACGAGCGGCCCGACCAGACGCGGCTCATGGCGGCGCTCAAGGCCAACGCGCCGTACGTTGCCCTCACCATGGCGCTCTGCGCCACGCGCCTCGTGCCGCCCTTGCGCGACCTCCTGAAGCCGCTGTGGGCGCTAAAACCGTTCGACAACCAGCCGGCCTTCGCGCCCTTCTACGCGCCGGGCTTCTGGCTGGTCGCCATCGGCCTGGTAGTCGTATGGCAGGCCCGCGCGCCGCTGGGCCGCGTGCTGACCGAGGCCGGGCGCGGCGCCTGGCGTGCCTGCCTCGTGACCCTCCTGTTCGTCGTGATGGCCGAATTCTACGTCGGCTCGGGCATGGCCGATTCGATTGCCGAAGCGCTGCGCGCGGCGGCCGGCCGCGGCTCGGCCATGAGCGTGCCGGTGTTTGCCGCCGTCGGCGGCTTCCTGACCGGCGGTGGCGCCGCCGCCAACGCCATGCTGATGCCCATGGTGACCGCGCTCGCCCGCGCCATCGAGATCGACCCCGCCTGGATCGCGGCCGTGCAGAACAGCATCTGCACCAATCTCACCATGCTGTCGCCGATCCGCGTCTCGATGGGTGCGGCGATCCTGGCGCTCGCGACGCCGGAGTCGGTGCTCTATCGTCGCGCCTGGCCGCTCGCGCTGCCGCCCCTGCTCACCGGGCTCGCCGCCATCGTGATCCTGCTGGTCCGCTCATGACCATGACCCGACGCCGCTTCGCTGCCGGCGCCCTCGCCGCGGGCGCGCTCGCCGCAACACCGCGTGCCGCCGACGCCGTCATCATCCTCGACAGCACCTGGCGCGCCGAAGGTGGCTTTCGCGCCCATCTCGCCCTCGCCGACCAGCCGCAGTTCGCCTCGGTGATCGCCCTCTCGAACGACGACGGCCAAGTGTGGGGTTCTGGATCGGGCACCTGGCTCGGCAATCGGCAGGGCCGCGCCCGCATCCTCACCGCCGCGCACGTCTTCAATCGCGACGGTGCGGCTGACGATTACGTCTATCGCGCGCCCGACGGCGAGGTGATGCAGGGCACCGACATCGTTTTCCATCCGCTCTACAACTGGAGCAACGCCGAGCGCACCGGCTACGACTTTGCGATCGTGCGGCTCGACGGGCCGATCGACGATGCCGGCCCGCCGCCCGCGCTCTACGGCGGCAACCGCGAGGACGGCGCGCGCATCGTCATGGTGGGCTGGGGTAGCCGCGGCATCGGCTCGGTCGGCCAGAAGCCCAGCTACTACACGACCCACGGCAAGGCCGCGGCCACCAACAAGATCGACGAGGTCATGGACGTCGTGCGACCGCCGCTCAGGAGCGGCGATGCCGGCAACTGGCTGGGCGTCACGCTCCGTCGCGAGAGCGAGGGTGCCGACCGGCTCGACGGCATTTTGGGCTCGGGCGACAGCGGCGGCTCGGCCTGGATCCGGACGGAGAGCGGTGCCTGGGCGATCTGTGGCGTCAACGCCAACGGCAACGGTGACACCTACGGCGCGCAATCCTGGTTCGCGCGCGTCTCGGGCGTGCGCGACTGGCTGAACGTGACGATGCCTGGTCTGCGCTTCGTGAGCTAATGCTGTCACCCCGAGCGCAGCGAGGGGCCTTTCGGGTCAGGAAAGGTCCCTCGCTACGCTCGGGATGACACTGTGCCGTTTGCGGGCTTTCTGCATCCGCGTACGAGCCGCGCACCCCTGGCATCCGCCCGATTTGGCACTATGATCGCGCCCTCAACGAAATCTCGCGGGAGTGGACGATGGCCAAGGTGGCATTTCTCGGTCTGGGCGTGATGGGCTTCCCGATGGCGGGCCATCTCGCCGCCAAGGGCCATGACGTGACGGTCTACAACAGGACGTTCGCCAAGGCCGAAGCCTGGACCCAGAAGCACAAGGGCAAGGCCGCCAAGACGCCCAAGGAGGCGGCGGCTGGCCAGGAGATCGTGTTCTCCTGCGTCGGCAACGACGAGCATCTGCGAGCGGTCGTGCTGGGCGACAACGGCGCGTTTGCCGGCATGGCCAAAGGCACGATCTTCTTCGACAACACCACGGCCTCGGCCGACATCGCCCGCGAGCTGCACGCCGAAGGCAAGAAGCGCGGCATCGACTTCATCGATGCACCGGTGTCGGGCGGCCAAGCCGGCGCCGAGAACGGCCAGCTCACCGTGATGTGCGGCGGCGAGCAGGCGCCGTTCGACAAGGCAAAGCCCGTGGCCGACGCCTACTCAAAGGCGTTGACCCTGATCGGCCCGCCAGGCTCGGGCCAGATCACCAAGATGATGAACCAGATGTGCATCGCCGGCATCGTCCAGGGCCTCGCCGAGGCGCTGAACCTGGGCCAGCGCTCGGGCCTCGACATGGAGAAGGTGATCAACGCCATCTCCAAGGGCGCAGCGCAGAGCTGGCAGATGGAAAATCGCTGGAAGGCGATGGTCGAGGGCAAGTTCGAGTTCGGCTTCGCCGTCGACTGGATGCGCAAGGACCTCGGCATCAGCATGGCCGAGGGCAAGCGCGCCAAGGCGGCGATGCCGCTGGTCGCCCTCGTCGACCAGTTCTATGACCGCGTGCAGCAGCGCGGCGGCGGGCGCTGGGACACCTGCAGCCTGATCCAGCCCCTGCAGAAGCCCTGAGGGGAAAGCGATGGCTGACTACAAGCTCTGGGGTCGCGCCGGTTGGGGCTCGACCATCGTCGAGGCGCAGCTCGTCTGGTACGGGCTGCCCTACACCTTCGAGGCCGTCGAGGACTTGTTCCGCACGCCCGACGCCGACGCCAAGCTGAAGAAGGTCAATCCGTTGGCCCAGGTGCCGACCCTGGTGATGCCGGACGGCAGCATCATGAGCGAGAGTGCAGCCATCACGCTGCTGCTGGCCGACATCACGGGCAAGGACGAGCTGGTGCCGGGGGCCGGCGCCAAGGAGCGTGCAAAGTTCCTGCGCTGGCTGGTCTTCATCGTGGCCAACATCTATCCCACCTTCACCTACGCCGACGATCCCGCGCGCTTCGTCGCGGTCAATGCCGCGCGCGATCCGTTCCGCGCCGCCACCGAC
>DATGZZ010000156.1:0-2790 GCA_035296945.1 Reyranella sp. | reverse complement strand
AAGGTGCCGTCGACCTTCTTCGACCGCGCCTCGTAGTTCTGCAGGCGATAGAACTGGCCGGGCTCGAAGTTGCGCGCCGCGGCCGGCGCCTCGACCACGACCTCGACGATGGTGGGCGTCAGGCGATCGACGCGCACGACCCTGGCGCGCCACTGGGCGTTGGCCTCAGCCAGGATCTCGGCCGGCGAGCGCCTGGATGCCGGCAGCGTCTCCATGGTGCGCGTCAGCACCGGGTAGCCCTGCTTGGCGCCGCCCATCGCCTTCACGACATTGCCGGCGAAGGACGGGTGGAGGTCGCCGAAGAACGACATGAAGCGGCCGTCGGCGGCGCGATACATCAGCACGCGCACCTCGGCGGGCTTGGCCACGCGCTCGGGCGTCGCCGGATTGCCCTCCTCGTCGAGGGCACGGAAATACTTGCCGTCGATGAAGGCATGCGTTGCGTCCTCGCGCGCCAGCACGGTGTTGGGCTGGGTGCCCGCCGCCACCAGGATGGTGCGCGCCGGCAGGGTCGCCTCGACCTTCTGGCCGTTCTGCTCCCCTGCCACCTTGAGCGCCTTGGCGTGGCCATTGGCATCGACCTCGACCGCCACCGGCGACAGGCCCTCGGCGAAGCGGATGTCCTCCTCAAGCGCCTTCAGCACCTCTTCGTGGTTCAAGGTGTAGGACGGCGAATCGATCAGCCGGCGACGATAGGCGATGGTGACGCCGCCCCAGCCGTTCACCAGGCCGGCGATGTCCGGCGTGCGGCCTTCGCGTTCGGCGGCCACGCGCTCGGCGCGGATGGCTTCGGCATGGGCAATGAATTCGCCGGCGATCTCGCGCTCTTCGGCGTTCATGGCGGCGAGCACCGCGGCAAGCCCACGCTCCTGGACCAGGATCTCGTGCCGCGCCAAAAACTTCTCGACCTGCAGGGGATAGTAGGCGAGCGATTCGGTCGCCGTGTCGATCGCCGTCAGGCCGCCGCCGATCACCACCACCGGCAGGCGAATCTGCAGGTTGGCGATGGAGTCCTTCTTCGCCGCGCCGGTGAGCTGCAAAGCCATCAGGAAGTCCGACGCCGCGCGCACGCCGCGCGCCAGGCCGTTGGGCAGGTCGAGCACGGTGGGCTTGCCGGCGCCGGCGCACAGCGCCACGTGGTCGAAGCCCATGGCGAAGGCATCCTCGACCGTCACCGTGCCGCCGAAGCGCACGCCGCCGAACATCGAGAACTGGCCGCGCCGCTCGAGCAGCAGGCGCACCATCTTCAGGTAGTTCTTGTCCCAGCGCACGGTGATGCCGTACTCGGCGACGCCGCCGAAGCCCGCCATGGCGCGCTCGCCGAGATCCTCGCGGATCGAGGCCGTGTCGCGCACCGCCGCGAAGGGATGGCGCGCGCCATCGGCCGACACGCCGGACTGCTCGACCGGCAGCGGCTCGATCTTCAACCCATCGATGCCGACCACGGCATGGCCGTCATTCATCAGGTGATGCGCCAGATTGAAGCCGGCGGGGCCCAACCCCACCACCAGCACCGTGCGGCCGGTCGCAGGCCGGGGGAGCGGCCGGCGCAGGTTGAGCGGATTCCAACGCGTCAGCAGGGAGTAGATCTCGAAGCCCCAGGGCAGGCCCAGCACGTCCTTCAGGGTCCGCGTCTCGATCTGCGGGATGTCGACGGGTTCCTGCTTCTGGTAGATGCAGGCCTTCATGCAATCATTGCAGATGCGGTGCCCGGTGGCGGCCACCAGCGGATTGTCGACGGCGGCCATCGCCAGCGCGCCGATGGAGAAGCCCTCGCTCTTCAGCAGGTTCATCTCCGAGATCTTTTCCTCGAGTGGGCAGCCCGCCAAGGTGACGCCGAACGGCGACTTCTGGAAGGCGCCGGTCTTGCGATCTTTTAGCCCGCGCGCGCAGCTGTCCTTGCCCTGGTTGTGGCACCAGATGCAGTAGTTCGAATGATCGAGCGCACGGACGAGGTCGAAGCCTTCGTCGGTCAACGCGAAGCCTTCTCGATGACGCAGCATGGGCCGCGGCAGGCGCAGGCGCGTGACGCCATCCACGACCTCGGTCTCGATCGGCACGAGGTGCTCGAAGTCGAGCTTGTGCGGGACCTTGAACAAGGGCCCGTCGCGATGACGCTTCTTGCCCTCGGGCGAATGCAGCGCCCAGGCGGCATAGCGGGTCAGCGCCTCGATCTCGGGCGTCGGCGCGGTGATCTTGAAATCGGCGCCGGCGATGTCGCGCACGGCTGTCGCGAAGGCGAGTTCCCACTCTTCCAGCCCGTCTTCGAGCCGTACCGGCAGGGCGACCTCGGCCGAGACCGTCGCGCCGTCCAACGCCGCTGCGGCGTCCGCCTTGATGGCGCGCGTCACATAGCGCTGCACGAACAGACGCTTGCAATCGAAGACGGGCGCCAGCTTGTTGTGGCGTGCGCGCAACTCGGCGGCTTCCGCAGCAACCCCGAACAGGGCCGCCAGGAAGTCCTCGAGCGGGCGGGCCAGCTCGATCAGCAGATTGGACTCGTCCTTGTCGGCCAGGGCGTCGGGCGCGACGCGCGCGGCCATCAGCCGGGCATGCGCGTCGACATGGCTCTCCTTCAGCCAGCCGACAAAGGCGGCATCGAGGCGGACGAGGCCCTCGCGGTCGTAGAGGTCGGTAAAGCCGAGACCGTGGCTCAGCGAAGGCGACGCCATGTCAGGAATATCCGGGTGGGCCGAGGGGTAATTCGTTCGTATGCGAACCGATTAGACAACGCCGGGCCCAAGCGCAAGACATCAGCGATTCGCGACACTAATGCCTGATGACGCGACG
>DATGZZ010000155.1:0-2583 GCA_035296945.1 Reyranella sp. | reverse complement strand
CGACCAGCTGCACCTTGCCCCCGATGGCCTTGGTCAGCGCGGCCCAGCCGGCGAAGTCGTCCTCGGCCATGCCGTCCTCGATCGAGACGATCGGATAGCGCTTCACCAGGTCGGCGTAGTAGTCGACCATGCCCGCGGCATCGAGCGACTTCTTCTCGCCTTCGAGCTCGTACTTGCCCTTCTTGAAGAACTCGGTCGAGGCCGGATCGAGCGCCAGCACGATGTCCTCGCCGGGCTTGTAGCCCGCCTGCTCGATCGATTTCATGATGAAGCCCAGCGCCTCGTCGGCCGAGGCGAGGTTGGGCGCGAAGCCGCCTTCGTCGCCGACGTTGGTGTTGTGGCCGGCGTCATGGAGCTGGCTCTTCAGGGCGTGGAACACCTCCGACCCCATGCGCAGCGCCTCGGCGAAGCGGTCGGCCTTCACCGGCATGATCATGAATTCCTGGATGTCGATCGGATTGTCGGCGTGAACGCCGCCGTTGATGATGTTCATCATCGGCACCGGCAGCACCGAGGCCTGGCTGCCGCCGACATAGCGATAGAGCGGCAGGTCGGCATTCATCGCGGCGGCCTTGGCGACGGCCAGCGACACGCCGAGGATGGCGTTGGCGCCGATGCGCCCCTTGTTGGGCGTGCCGTCGAGCTCGATCAGGGCGCGGTCGATCTTGATCTGCTCGCGCGCATCGAGGCCGGCCAGCAGGTCCATGATCTCGGCATTGACCGCTGCGACCGCCTTCAGCACGCCCTTGCCGCCGTAGCGCTTCTTGTCACCGTCGCGCAGCTCGACCGCCTCGTGCGCGCCGGTCGACGCGCCCGACGGCACCGCCGCGCGGCCCATGGCGCCGCTGTCGAGCTCGACTTCGACCTCGACCGTGGGATTGCCGCGGCTGTCTAGGATTTCGCGGGCGCGGACATCGGCAATGACGCTCATCGGGCTAAAACTCCTTCGTGGCGCGGCTTGTCTAGCGGCCGGACCGGGGAGGAGCAAGTGACGGGATGGTGGCGTCTTCGGAGCGCGGACCTCCAGGTCCGCTCATGTTCTTCCGGACCGCCGGCCTCCGGCCGGCTCATGAGATGAGCGGACCTGGAGGTCCGCGCTCCGCTAACGCCAGGCGCTCTTGAGCGTCTGGTCGGTCTTCCACTTCTCGACGCCGGCGACATCGTCGCACGTGAAGACCTGTGCGTTCTTGCGCGGTGTGCCTTCGACCCAGGCGAAGACCAGGCATTGCGACTGGTTGCTTGCGCCCTTCTTGGTCTCGATCAGGACCTCGCTCGCCACCGCGGCACCGGCCTTGGCATCTCCGTAGTCGTCGATCACCGGCGCGATCTCGCCGACCGTGCGGCCGTCGGTCTTGGTGTCGGCATACCACTTGGCGAAGCCGGCGAACTGATCGCCCGCCACGCCCTTGCCGTCGGCCGCGACGTAGGCCTTGAGATCGCGGATCAGCGACTGCGCCGCCGCTTCGGCCTTGGGCTCGGCGGCCTTGCGCCGTTCAGCCAGGCGCGCCTGCAGATCCTTCAACGCATCGGCGTTGGATTTCGCCGGCGGCTGCAAGGGTGTCGGTGTCGCCGGCGCCGTCGCCGTCTGCGTCGAGGGATCGACGCGGCGGATCGGCGTGCGCGCCGCCTCGGCGTTGAGCTGCTGCGCCTCCTGCGGCGTCAGCTTGCCGACCGGATTGGTGCCGCGGGCCTTCTGCCAGTCCTGGATCGCCTTGATCGTGGCGTCGGACTGCAGGTTGCCGTCGATCGGCCCGGTGTACTTGTCGAGTGTGCGCAGCGATTCCTGGATCCTCCGGCGATCGGGATCGGGGCTCTGCAGCACGGTCGTGTAGTCGGGGGCCGGCGCCGCCGGCCGGGTCGTCGCCTGTCCGCCACCAGCGCCACCGGCTGGCGGGGCTTGGGCTGGCGGGGCCTGGGCTGGCGGGGCTTGGGCAGCGGTCCCTCCGCCGCCTCCCCCGCCCTGGGCGCAGGCTCCCGGATTCTGGAAGCAGCGCTCGACCTCGCCGGCGCTCTGGGCCAGCGAGACTGCCGGAGCGAAGGCGATGAGCGCGATGACGGCGAGGACGCGCATGTCAGATGCCGCCATAGAGGCCACCGGCAAGTTGGGCCGGCAGGCCGATCACCATCGATACGGGCTGGCCCTGTCCGGTGTGGCCGCGGGCGATGATATGGTCGTTGGGCGATCCGGTCTTGCTCTGGTAGGTGCCATTGCTGCCGAACTTGCCGCCGAAGCATGACATCGAGTAGCGGCCGTTGGCCGGCCCGTCGTTGGTGAAGGTGCCGTCACAGACCCGCTCGCCGCGCGGATTGTCGACGTTGAAAGTGACCGAGCGGTCGCGACCGAGCAGGGCACCATAGCGGGCAAGGCCGTTGAGGCGGGCGACGTTGCCGGTCGGGTCGCGATAGAAGATCGACACCGGACCGTACGACTCCGTGGGGAGCGTGTTGCGCGGCACGACGTAGTGCTCGTCGCTGATCACCACCTGGCAGCGGCAATCGGCGCTGTAGTTCTCGCCAAGCGGTCCCAGCTCGGCGAGCTTGCGATTGCAGTTCGAGACGGCCAGTTGCTGCACTTCGCGCTCG
>DATGZZ010000154.1:0-2488 GCA_035296945.1 Reyranella sp. | reverse complement strand
CCACCGAGGCGGCGATCTACGCCAAGCACATCATGGCCAACCATCCCAACGCCAAGGTGGCCATGCTCTACCAGAACGACGATTCCGGTAAGGACTACCTGCACGGCTTCCAGGCGGGCTTCGGCAAGGACAAGGACAAGTTCCTGATCAAGACGGTGAGCTACGAAGTCACCGATCCCACGGTCGACAGCCAGGTCATCCAGCTGAAAGATTCCGGCGCCGACGTCTTCTTCAACGATGCCGCCCCCAAGGCCGCGGCCCAGGCGATCCGCAAGGTGGCCGACCTCGGCTGGAAGCCCAAGCACTACCTCGCCAACGTCTCGGCCTCGGTGGCCTCGACCCTGAAGCCGGCCGGGCTCGAGAACAGCAAGGACATCATCACGGCGGCCTACCTCAAGGATCCGACCGATCCGCAGTGGGAGAACGCGCCCGACTTCATCGAATGGAAGGCGTGGATGGGCAAATACATGCCGGGCGCCAACCTGTCCGACGCCTCCTACGTCTATGCCTATGCCGTGTCGGCCACCATGCGCCACGTGCTGACGCAATGCGGCGACCTGCTGACGCGCGAGAACCTGATGAAGCAGGCCGCCAGCATGAAGAACCTCACGGTGCCGCTCCTGCTGCCCGGCATCAAGATCAACACCAGCCCGACCGACTTCTATCCCATCCAGGCGGTGCGGCTCGCCCGCTTCGACGGCGAGACCTGGCGCCTGTTCGGCGACGTGCTGGCGAACGAGAGCACCTGACGGCGCCTGACGGCACCCGACCCAAACCTCACCCTGAGGAGCGCGCCGAAGGCGCGCGTCTCGAAGGGTGGGCAACAGCGATGCAGGTGGCCCACCCTTCGAGACGCATCGCTTCGCGATGCTCCTCAGGGTGAGGTTTTGCGGACCGGTTGGTTATCTTGATATGAAAGAGACATGGCCAACCGCAAACCCAACCAGGACAGCAAGGAGGCGCTGATCGGCCGCCTCATGCTGGCGATGCGCCGCTCGTCGGCGGCCGGCGTCCTGCATGGCCAGGCGATCGCCCGCCGGGTCGGCATCAACTCGAGCGACCTCGAATGCCTCGATCTCATCCTGCTGAACGGGCCATCGACGGCGGGTGAGATCGCGCGCCGCACCGGCCTCACCAGCGGTGCCGTCACCGGCCTGATCGACCGCCTGGAGCGTCTGGGCCTGGTCGAGCGCATGGCCGACGCGCAGGACCGGCGCAAGGTGCTGGTGCGAGTACGCGAGGACAAGATCGCCCCCATCGGCGCGCTGTTTGCGCCCCTGGAGAAGTCCATGCAGGGATTGCTGGCCGGCTACAGCCGCGACGAGCTCAAGACCTTGCTCGATTTTGCCGAGCGCGCCGGTGAATTCATGCTGACGCGCGTTGCCGAGCTGAACGACGGCCAGTAGGAATCCCGCCATGACCATCATCAGCCGCCGCAGCACGCTCATCGGCCCCCTGCTCGCCGCAACACCGGCGTTTGCCCAGACTTGGCCGAGCCGGCCGATCCGCTACGTCGTGCCGTTCGCCGCAGGTGCCGGCGTGCTCGACATCATGGCGCGCATCGTGGCGCAGCGCCTGACGGAGAAGCTGGACCAGCAGGTGGTGGTCGACAACAAGCCGGGTGCCGGCGGGAATGTCGGCGCCGACATCGTGGCCAAGGCGGCGCCCGACGGCTACACCATGCTGATGGCCAACACGGCCTTGGTCGTGAGCCCTTATCTCTACGCCAAGATGACATTCGACCCGCTCGCCGACCTGGTGCCGGTGACGATGGTCAACTCCGCGCCGCTGATGCTTGTCGTGCACCCGTCGGTGCCGGCGAAGTCGGTCGCGGAGTTTTTAGCCTACGCCAAGGCCAATCCGGGCAAGCTCAACTACGGATCGGGCGGCGTCGGCACCACGCCGTTCCTCGCCGCCGAGCTCCTGAAATCGATGACCGGCATCGATGCGGTGCATGTGCCCTACAAGGGCGGCGCGCCCGCGCTGGCCGACCTGGTGGCGGGCCAGCTCGCCTTCATGATCGAGAACGTGCCCGGCACTCTGCCGCTGGTGAAGGACGGTAAGTTGCGCGCCCTCGCCATCACCAGCCGCAAGCGCTCGCCCCTGGTGCCCGACCTGCCGACCATGGAGGAGGCCGGCGTGGCGGGCTACGAGATGGTCGGCTGGAACGGCGTGTTCCTTCCCAAGGGCGTGCCGGCCGAGATCGGCGACAAGCTGCACGCGGCCCTCACGGTCGTTCTGCGTTCCAAGCCGGTGCAGGAGCAGATGGCGGCGCTGGGTGCCGAGGCGATCGGCAATCGCCAAGCGACATTCGCCGCTTTCGTGAAGTCGGAATCGGCGCGCTGGGGTGCCATCATCCGTGAGAAGGGAATCAAGCCCGAGTAAAAGGGGTTCTGCATGACATTGCCGACGGCAACACTCGACCACGTGGTCATCAACGCGCGCGACGACATGGATCGCGCGGCGGACATCTATCGGCGGCTGGGCT